>NC_014634.1 GCF_000165505.1 Ilyobacter polytropus DSM 2926
CACACTTGGGGAGAAAATATGAATAAAAAGCTTAAGGAGTCTTATGCTTTGTTTGATTCAGGAGGCAGTCCAGAAGATTCCACAATGCGAATAATAAAAAAAGATATAGATGAAATAGAAACTAAAATAATAACTTATGGTCAATCAGATGAAAAGTGGGAGATATCGAGCTTGGATCATATAAGTCTTCCGTTTTTTACCAGAAAGAAGAATAAGAAGGTTAATCTTGTTTATCAGTTTGCTGATTTTGGTATTAAGATGCACTGTAACATAACTTCGCAGGAAAAGGACGCACAGCAGCCATCAGAATTTGAGGAAAGTATATTTGAGTATGTAGTCCAGAGATCTTTTGAGGCTTATAAAGATGAGCTTACGAGCATAGAGGGTAATGAAGAATACGCAGAGAGTACGAAGGAAAAATTAAAAAAAAATATCATTAATAACATTGAAATAACTTTTTCCATAGAGGACCTTTTAAAGCACTTGGGACTTCTAAAAAGCCAATCGCTCTATACAAAGGTAGAAAAAGCTCTTAATAACATGAAATTTACTGAATATTATTTTGAGACAGAAAATTCTAAGAAAGCTCAGCAGAGTAATTATATATTCGAAACGGACACTTTTAAGCTAATTAATTATCAAAAACTAAAAAATGGAAGAAAAACCTTTTATAAAATAATTCCTAGTTCTACTTTGCTTCAGAGAGCGCTGCAGAATAAAAATTATTTGTATTTTACAGAAAGTTCAAGAAGAGATATTTCTAAACATAGCAGGGCAGCATTGAGAATTTTTAGATATATAGGGAAAAAGAGATTCTCCAAGGTTCAAGATACATCTTCTTTGGAAGCATTGGCAATGGTTGTGCCTTATGAGGTAGAAACTAAGGTAACCAAGAAAACTAAAGCTGGAGAAAAGGAATACTATACCTGTAGAAGAAAAGAGATAAAAGCTCGAATAGAGGAACATATGAACCTACTAGTGGATTTGGGTTATTTAAAAAAATATAAAACTATTTACCATGGTGAAAAAAATTATGAGTTTTGGTATGAATTTGGAGAGAAGATGGGGATAATAACGACTCATACTCTTAAATTGGAGAATAAAAAACAAGTGAAATCAGCAGATGAAAAGAAGCCTGGTTCAAAAAACTCTTTTATTGAAGAAAGTATTAACAGGCTACAAAATGAGATAGACAAGTCCAAAAGAAATATATTTATATCTAAGGCGTGGAATAAAAGAGCAGACAATAAAATCAAAAAGATAGCAGTTGAGGATGGAGAAGAGTACGCTGTGCATATTTTGAAGACAGCATATAAAAACCTTAAACAGGATGTTAGAACTACTCTAGTCCAATATATCAATGGGATAATAAAAAACATTCCTAAAAATGAATATTATGAAAAAATGATAGAAAAAAACCTTGGAACATCAGAAGCTCTAGAACCTCTAGAGCCTCAGAGTAAAACTTATAAAAACGAGAAAAATTTTTCAGATGAACAGGGAGACCCTATGACTGAAATTTTACATGGTATGTACTTAAAAATGAAGGATGAAGAGCAGGAGGCTTTGAGAAAAAGAGCTAGAGAGCTTTATCTTATGGAAACCAACTCAAAATCGTTTAATGGAGTGCATGAAAAAATATTTAAGAACTTGGAAAAAAATTATATTATTAGAATAATCAAGGGGGAGTAGATGAAAGTAATATCTATTTTGAATCAAAAGGGTGGCGTAGGAAAGAGTACTACTGCTGTAAATCTTTCTGTTGCTCTTAGTAAGTTAAATAAAAAAGTTTTATTAATAGATCTAGATCCTCAGGGGGATAGTACAGATACCTCTGGAATTATAGATGAACAGGAAAATACAACTCTTGAATTTCTCCTTGATGGGACAGATAGTAGAATAAAGACAGATCATTATGATGTAATTCCAGCAGATATATCTTTGGCCGGATTTGATCTGTCAGTAGCGAATAGAATAGCAAGAGAAAGCATACTAAAAAGTTCAGTAAACAATTTTAAGGATGAGTACGACTTTATCTTATTAGATTGTCAACCAAGTCTATCTTTATTGCCTCTGAATGCCCTAGTAGCCTCAGATTTAGTATTGGTTCCTATGATGGCTGAGAAATACAGCACAAAGGGGATAGATGCACTTTTGAACACCATAGAAGAGGTTAAACCCCTCAATGAGAATTTAGACTATAAATTTTTGATAACCAGGTATAATAAAAGTTTTTCCCATAATGTAGCCTTAGAGAAGGAAATAAGAGAAATTATCGGAGATATAACTTTGACTACTTTGATTAGGCAGGATGTGAAGATATCTAACTCACAGCTGGAATCTACGAATATTTTTGACTATGATAGTAAGAGTAAGGCTGCTAAAGACTATAGCCAGCTGGCGGAGGAAGTGATGAGTCTTGGGTAGAAAAACATCGGGATTGTTGAGCATAAGAGAAAAGAGTGAAAAATTAAAAGAGAAGTCCAGTAACTTAGAAAAAGTTACTGGTAACACAGTGTTACCAGTAAAACTGGAGGAAGATTTTAAAATCACAGAAGATAAAGAAACAAATGAGTTTCTAGTTAAAAAATCCATAGAAGTTTTAAGAATACAGGCAAAGGCTTCGGTAGACTTAGGAAAGGTATTCAAAGAAGTTCACGAAAAACTAGCTGGAGACAACCATCATAATGGTGTTTATACAGTATGGTTAGAAAAAAATGGATTTAACAAAATGACTGCTATTAGACACCGAAGAAGGTATGAACTTTATACTATGGTAAACTCAGAAAAGGGAAAAGCCTTTGTAGCTACTTTACCAGTAAGAATCATAGATTCTATCTACAGGCAGGAAGATATTAGTGGTATAGCGGCGACAATTACCGAAGGAATAACGAGAAAAGAGTTAGAGAACATGATAGCAAGCCCAGAAATATTTGAAGGGGTGGATATATTGCCTTATGATCCCAAAGAAGCAGAAAAATTGTACAGTGAAATAGGTAATATATATAAAAAAGTTTCCCTTGATAAAATTTCTGAAGATAATAAAGATGCTTTTGAAAAGGATATGAAGAGAATAGAAAAGATTCTTTCAAAGTGGTCTTCTAGTTAGAGAAGCAAAATAGTTTAGTGGTAACACAGTGTTACTAGTAAAAAAATCATTCAAATGAAGATAGGTGATCATAACTGAAGGGGGCTAATATCAATGACACTTGAAAATTTTAGGAATTTTCTGATAAAAGAAAAAATTTTTGATAAATATGCTCTTGAAAAAATTGGAGTTTTTGGTTCTTTGGCAAGAGGCGAAGATGGTAATGATATAGATATTTTGGTTGAATATCTCAATTATAAAAAATGGATCTCCATAAAAAATGATTTAGAGAATAATTATCATCTTCATTTGGACGTTGTTTTAGAGAAGTATGCCAATCCGATTGTTTTAATGAGAGCTAAAAAGGAGATTGTTTATGTCACCAAATATAGCTAATGATCTATTATATATTTTAAGTATTTTAGAGAGTATTGGAAAACTATCTGAGTATACAAAAGGCTATTCAGATGCGGAAGAGTTTTTTGAAGTGGTAAATCAAATGCCATTCAATGCATCCCTCTCTTTATTGGTAAATATAGGAGAAGCCTCTGGAAAAATGAGTAAGGAACTTCGAGAAAAGCATGTAAATATTCCTTGGAAAACCATGAAAAATTTTAGAAATAGAGTGGCTTACGACTACGTGAATCTGAATATATTTATTATTTCCGATGTAATCAAAGATAAACTTCCGTCGATATTAGAAAATTTAGAAGACATTGTTTCAGTAGAGCTAAATAACAAAAAATTTATTTTGGAAGAATATCAAGATGCATATAGGCAACAGGTTTTATAAGCATGTGAGATTTTAGAAGATCAACTCTAAAATTAGATAAAAATGAAATTATAAATAATTTAAGAGAGGAAATTTAGCCTCTCTTTTTTTGGGTTTAGAGACCTTACAATCTTCATAGACTTTTGCAGTGGATTCACTTTTAGGTATAGAAACGTCTATTTATTTACAGTTGGACAATTTCGTCTATGTTATTTTTCCAAATTTTCTGATGACAATTTAAATTTGTTACTAAAACAAGCTCCTACAATTTTTCTACGTTTATTTTTCCTGGTTTTCCCTTAAAAATGCGTATTGCTGAGATCACAACGAGATATAAGAAGACTGATCTCAAACCTGTAATTAAACTTATTTTGAATAAGCTAATAGTATCAAAATTTTCTATGTAAATTAAGTAAAGAGGAGCCATCATAGAAAAAATCAATATAAAGAACAACAAAAATATTTTCAAAGAGTTTATAAATGCCTCTTTTAGATTTTTGACCCTAAAAAAACTCTTCTTACTCATGACGATCCCTCCAATCAATTTTTATTTTGAATATTATTCGTTTAGTATCAAAAAGATCCTCTTTTGAGTGTGCTTTTGTTGATGATACTGGAGATACTGCTTTGACGTTTTTCCAGATAAGCATTTAGCTCACATTTAGAACCATTAAGGACAATTGCAAAACGAATCAAGTTTTTTCTCTATTTAGTATAAAAAAAATTCTATAATTAGCATAACTAACCTTTTCGGAAAAGCTTTGTGTTAGGATAGAGAGAAAAAAATAGATTAACTAACTGCAACTTTCGCATAATAACCGACTTTCAAACTTTATATCGTAAAGCCTATAAGAACCAAGAGCTTCCATGAAAATACATATATCACTATTTCGCCATATATTTTTCAATAATTTTGGTGTATTATATAAATGAAGTTACTCAGTTATAAAAATACAAACTTTTGATTTTGAAAACCTCTTTACTTGCTAAGAAATAAATTCTGAAGGAGCTAACTTTATGGATTTAATTACTATAATAGAGAAGATAATTTCTTGGAAAAAAACCAGTATTTTTCGAAAGATACTGTTGATAGCCTTAATGGTATCTATTCAACTTTTTATAACTTTTATGATTTATAGTTCGGGGGGAACGAAAACAGCATTTGCATACTTTGTCCTTTTAATTGTCATATTAGGAGGATGCTTTTTTGGACCTATTGGAGGAGCTTTTTTAGGAATAACTGGTGGATTTTTCTTAGGCCCTTTTATGCCAGCTGATGCTACTCTCATGGTTATGCAAGAAACATTCGACTGGGGTTTCAGGTTTATTTTCTATGTAGTTGTAGGTTTTTTTTCAGGAAAAGGTATTAGATATCTTCTTGATATTATAGAGAACCTAAGCTCAGCCACTTTGTATCAACCTATTACGAACTTACCAAATAAAAAATATTTTGAGAAAATGGATATGAAGTGGGATTATCATGATCGTGTTGCAGTTATAAAGTTTGAAGAGTACTATAAAATGATAGAAAGTTATGGTGAGGATTATGCAAATGATTTTATAAAAAAAATATCCTCCATCTTTGTAGAAATCTTCAATGATGACAGAAGAATAGCTGATAGACCTAATGTATTTCATCTTGACGAAGATAAGCTTGCAGTTGTGTTCTCGGAATTAGAAACTAAAGATAATTTTAAAAATGTGTTTAAAAGAATATATCGTTCTATAAAATCGAAAGAGCTTAATCACTTTCCAGGTGTGTTTATAGGAATAAGCGAATGCAATGAGAGTAATACTAAAATTATTCAGAATGCTGAAACAGCAAGAAGGTCTGCCAGGAAAGATCTAAAGCTTTATAAGATATATTCTCCTAAATTAAGTGAAAAATCTAATGAAAATTTTGACCTTTCAATGGAGATTCCACGAGCTTTAAATGAAAGACAGTTCTTTTTATGTTATCACCCCAAAATAAACCTTAGATCTGGAGAGGTTGAAGGAATAGAGGCTCTAATAAGATGGAACCATGCTGAAAGAGGATTTATTGCACCTGATAATTTCATTCCTCATATAGAAAAGACCTCAATGATAAATAAGGTTACTGAGTGGGTATTGAAAACTTCTTTTTCAGAAATAAAAAATATGGAGAGTGAAAATATAGATGTGAACGTATCTGTCAATATTCCACTTAAAATACTAGAAAATCCAATAATAGTGAGATATCTTAAGTCTTATAAAAAAAAGCAACTTCCCCTTCAAAAATTAGAGTTAGAAATTCTTGAAAGAGATAATGTAGAAGATTTTGAGATCACTGCATCGGCAGTAAAAACTTTAAAAAAAATGGGTATTTCTTTTTCACTAGATGACTATGGAACAGGCTACTCCACACTGTCATATATGCAGAATCTACCATTTGATAAAATAAAAATTGACAGAATGTTTATAAAAGACATAGAAACTAACGGCAACACCAGAGAGATTGTTCGTTCAACAATTGGTATAGTACATATTTTGGGCATGGAAGTTGTAGCTGAAGGTGTAGAGACAAAAGAAACAGTTGAGATTTTAAAAAATATGGGATGTGATTACGCTCAAGGATATTATTATACGAAACCTCTTGCATATAGAGAGTTTATAGATTGGCATAAGAAATATAAAGCTTCTGAAGTATAATTTAAGTTCTTTTATTAAAAAAATCATTGCCTTTAGAAACCCTAATGTAGGGTTTCTTTTTTATGTTGTCTAATTTATTTCTATTATTTAAGTGCATAAGAACCATTTTCAAGAGAGTATAATTCCCTCTATGTTTACAACTTCGAATTTTAGTGAAAAGAAAAGATTGGACATTTCAGTGCAACCAATACCTTTATTTTTTTTAACATCATCGATATCAATATCTAAAAGATTTCCCTTTTTAAAACTTTGTAATGTGCAATTTCTACATTTCTCCGAATTAGGATTGTGGCACCCGTAACCTTTTAATAATAGTTTACTGTTTTTAATTAGGTATAAAATTTTCACCTCACTATTAAAATCTTTTGGAAAATTAATGTTTAAAACCATCGATACCTCCTTTTTTTATCATATTACGTGTGTTGTGTATGGAAAAAAGTTTTCTATAAACTGCTAAATTGAAATGCATGACTTTCTTTAAACTGTTATTTGAATTTTCTTTAATTATAAGATTAGTATAGTTAGATTTTTCTAGCTTTGAGAATTAACTAAAAATGTCGAAATAAAAAAGCATAGCTTACCTAGCTATGCAAAAAATAGAAAAACCCTTTTTTCTGCAACTGGCTACCATTTTAAAGGCCCTATAGCTTTGCGTCCTAACGTTTCCATTAGTTTGCCAAATAATTCACTTGAAAGATATCTTCTTTGTTTTATATCTTTTCCTTTTTTATAACTACATATTTTAGTAATTTAATTGCACAAAGGGTTTTTACTGATATTGCAGTCAACATTTCAAAATCGAATTATTTTGAACTTTTGTGCTTTACAAATAAAAAAAGCCAGACACGGTAGATGTCCAGCTTAGAATTTTGGGGTGGCAGCCATCTTGGGGAGATGGCTGCCGGCTAATACTCTTGTTTGAATTGGAAAAGTTTCGACGTCAATTATTTTAGCATAAAATTATAATGTGATAAACCTACCTTTTAGCTATACACTTATTGTATATAATTTTGTGAGTTAAAAAATCTCAATATAATTACAAAACCCCAGGAAATTATACCTGAGGCTTCGATAAGTGGGAATCTTTTAGGGAAAAAATCATCTTAGAGATTTGAAGACTAAATCATAATTGATTCAATATTAACTTAACATTAAATAGTATTTTTCCTTTTTTTTAATAACGAATGTAACTATATTTCTCAGGCAAAAAATTTCCATGTAAATTTTTATGTGGATATAAATTCAGCTTTAAACGGTTTTTAACAAATTATTGGACAAGAAAAAAGGTTGTTGTTGTGAAATAGTCTCAGTTAGTTTCAGAGGTTCTATAGAGACTATAAAATCTATCTAGAGTAGCTATTGAATGTTAGATTGAATGGTTAAATATTATGTATAGGGTATACTTTTTAATAAAAAAATGTTATACTCGTATTTATAAAACTATATTAATAGCAAACCATTGGAAACGATGGGACGCAAAGCTATAGGGCCTTTAATGTGGCAGCCAGTTACCAAAGAAGAAAATTCTTTGTCCACTATTTAGAGTATGGGTTTCTTGCCATATTTTTTTTATTTTTTGTGAAGAATTATAATTTAAAAAAATATTGATAACAGGATTTGAAGTAGGTAGAGAGATGAATATAATAAGAAAAGCCTTCGTTTCATTATATGTAAAAATTGCATTAGGAATATTAGTGGCAGTAACTTCTGCAATTTTTTTGGTTTCATATCTTCATAATGATTTTATTTTTAATTACATAGATACCACTACTGAAAATCAAATTTGTTCTATTTTAGACAGTGCAAATATCTCAAGTTCAATCTTTATTCAAAACGGAGAGTTTAATGACCTTCAGAGAATGGTGGAAAAGATTGCCTCCCATAACTTCATAAAAGAAGTTAAGGTCTACGATAAAAATAAAAAAATTATAGCTTCAGGTACTGGCTATAAAGGTGATGATAATTCAGGGAGTAAAATTTTAGACGAGCTACTAAATGGACAAATACTTGAATATAAAAAATCAAACTTTTCTGAAAATGTCTTCGATATGGCTATTCCAATAAATGAGGTTGGATATAGCAGCATACAAGAAAATGGAATAATTGGAGTCCTTTGCATAAAAGTTGATCTTGGATCTGTAAAAGGCTTTTTTAAACATTTACATTATGATTTTCTTAAAACTATTTTTACAATAGGAGCATTATTTTTATCTGGCATTATTAGTTTGTTATCATTTAAATTATTCACTCCAATTTCAAAGCTTTACAAGGCGGCTCAGGCCATCTCAGAAGGTGATTATAGGCATGTTGTAGATGAATATAGTGAAAGAGAGTTTTATCCTATAATTAAGGGATTCAACAATATGACGGAAAAAATAAGAACAAGAGACGAAGAATTGAAATCACTTCATAAAAAATTGGAAGATCACAATGAACACCTGGAAACTATTGTAACTGAAAGAACAAGTGAATTGAAATTAACGCAAGACATCACAATCAGAAGTCTTGCCAACTTGGCCGAAACTAGAGATAACGAGACAGGAAGTCATATTTTTAGAACTCAGCATTATGTAGAGACACTGGCAGAATATCTTAAGGAAAATCCAAAATTTTCAGAAGAACTAATGTCAAAAAATATTGAATTGATGTTCAGATCTGCACCGCTGCACGATATTGGAAAAGTAGGAATACCAGATAACATTCTCTTAAAACCCTTTGGTCTCACAAAAGAAGAATTCGAGATAATGAAAAAGCATACTACTTACGGCAAAGAAACTATTGAAAAATCTGAAAAATTTATTGGAAATAAGTCATTATTGTCTTTTGCTAAGGAGATTGCATTCTCCCACCATGAAAAATGGAACGGTTCAGGTTATCCAGAAGGTTTGGTTGGAGAAGAGATTCCATTGTCAGCTAGGATTATGGCAATAGCGGACGTATATGATGCATTGGTCAGTCAAAGACCGTATAAAAAAGCATTCACCCATGATGAGGCAGTTAGAATAATATTAGAGGGAGACGGCAGAACTTCTCCAGAACATTTTGATCCCGACATACTAACTGCATTTTCTAAAATTCATCATAAGTTCGATGAAATCCATAAAAAACATCCTGATGAAGAGTAAAAACAGTTAAAATATCAACAATATAAAGTGATATATTTTGATTTAAAAAGGGATTCCAGTTGGAATCCCTTTTTAAATTCATAGTTTAATTCAAATCTACAACACGAAATTCTCGATATATATTTTTTAAATACGAGCGCCAACACTGACTTTTGTAATTTGGTCATTCTAACTTCTTGTAAACGGCAAAGAAATGAGGAACAGGTGGTTCTTGGGTATCATCATAAGCTTCAAAACTCTCTTCCCTTAGGCCACATCGTATAAAACCGTCTATCTCGTCTTTATCAAGAGGAAGTGGGATGTCATCTTCCTGTTCTTCCTTAAGACGACTTCTACACGAGACAAGAATGTATCCCTGCGGAGCCAGTAGAGAGACCATTGCATCTCTTGCTTGTACTCTGTACTTACCTGGTAAAACTTGGATTGTATTACACTCGTAAACAAGATCAAAACTTTCAAACCATTTTGAAGGGTAATCAAAAAGATCAGCTATAAGATATTTTACTTTGGTATATGGATAACGTTTTTTACAAAGACGTATTGCTTCAGGAGAAATATCAAAAGCAGTTACCTCATATCCCGCTTCACTCAAAGCTTCTGCATCATCTCCTACTCCACATCCAATAACAATTGCCTTAAGTTCTGTACTTTTAAAAGTATAAGTTTTTAACCATTTTAAAAGATAAGGATTGGGTTCAAGGTCTGCCCAGAAGACATCTCTATAATCTCCTTCTGCATCGGTATAAATACTATCAAACCAATCAGTAGGTCTATCTTGATCTTGGTAAGATTTGACAATTTTTTTATATGCAATGGGATCAAACTTTTTCATGCTTTTTTACCTCCTGCATTTGATGCAATATTTTTATATACAACTCAAAAGGTAGGTTATTAAGCCTACCTTTTGAGTTGTAAAGGAATTTTTTGGAGAAAGTCATTCACAACAGTGATTAAAACTGATACGTCTAAAATAGCCTTCTGAAAATTAAAAAAAATCCTTTTAAAAGATCAATACTTCAATATATTAGCCGATAATATTATTTATGATGATAAGGGATTCCTTTGGAGAGAGTTTCTAGACTTTGATTTATTAGAGGATTTAAAGTTAAATTTAGTATAATTTTACGGGTAGGTTAATTTAAAAAATAAAAGTCAGGAGGTTAAAATGAAAGAGTGGAGATGTAAAAAATGTGGACACGTTTATGAGAATATGGATACTCACATCAGAGATGGTCTGCCTAACGGAAGTATGCTTGCTACTATCGACATGCTAGATACTGAAGAAGGTCTTGATGATATTCCTTTTGAAGAATTGCCAACAGATTGGGTATGCCCTGTCTGCCAAGCTTCAAAAGATGAATTTGAGGCGATAGAGAAAGAAAAAAAAGCTCCTGAATCTGAAAAATGGCTTTGTAATCCATGCGGATATGTTTACGACCCTAATATCGGAGATACAGATCACGATATCCCTATAGGGACTGAGTTTAATGACCTTCCTGATACTTGGGTATGCCCTCTTTGCGGTGCGCCTAAAGAGGATTTCAGTGTTATTTAATCATGAATTTAAGCAGATTATACAACATTTTAATTTTGAATAAATAGATTAGTAGAGTAATATTACTGGTGGTTATAGACCTAAATAAGGAGGAATAAATATGTCTTATAGAATTAATGAAGATGAATGTATAGCTTGTGGTGCGTGTGAACCAGTATGCCCAGTAGAGTGCATTTCTGAGGTAGAAGGTGGAAAAAGAAGAATCGACGAAGCTGTATGTATTGATTGTGGTGCTTGTGCAGGTGTTTGTCCTGTTGATTGTATCGCTCCAGTTGAATAATTCTTAATTATAACTTAAATCTAGAGGAGGAAATAAATGTCAATGTTCTGTTATCAATGTCAGGAAACAGCTATGAATAAAGGATGCACAATCAGAGGAGTCTGTGGAAAAACTCCTGAGACAGCTAAACTTCAAGATCTTTTAATTTATACTGCAAAAAGTGTAGCGTCTTACTGCTCATTATTGGATGGGAAATATGAAGTACCTAAGGAAGCATATGTCTGGGTTGTAAATTCTTTATTCATGACTATAACTAACGCTAACTTTGATGATGACGCAATTATCAAAGAGATAGAGAAAGGACAAAGCTGTAGGGAAACTCTTGAATCAAAAGCTAAAGAACTTGGTATTCAGGTGCCTGATAAATATCTTCAGAATTTAAAATTCACTGGTAAAGAAAATATGATTGCGTTTGCTGAAAATGTTGGAGTGTTAAGAACTGAAAATGAAGATATAAGGTCTCTAAGAGAGCTTGTGACATACGGATTAAAAGGGATGAGTGCCTATGTTGAGCATGCATCTAACCTTGGTAAAGAGGATATGGAAGTATATAAATTCATGGCAAAAGCACTGGCTGACCTTGATGATGAGAGCTTTGGACTTGACGGATTAGTGGCTCTTACGATGGAAGTTGGTAAACACGGAGTAACTGCCATGGCTCTTCTTGATGGAGCTAACACTGGTACGTACGGAAATCCAGAAGCTACAAAGGTTAATATAGGTGTTAGAAACAATCCTGGTATCCTTATATCTGGTCATGACCTAAGAGATCTAGAGCAGTTATTGGAGCAAACAAAGGGAACAGGAGTAGATATTTATACTCACTCTGAGATGCTTCCGGCTAACTCTTATCCTGCGTTTAAGAAATATGATAACCTGGTTGGTAACTACGGTGGTTCATGGTGGCACCAGACTAAGGAATTTATTTCATTTAACGGTCCAGTATTATTCACAAGTAATTGTTTAGTTCCTCCTAGAGGATCTGCAGCAGATTATCTAGACAGGATCTACACTACAAATTCAGCTGGAATGCATGGATGCGAACATATATTAAAAGATGCTGAAGGAAAAAAAGACTTCAGTAAAATAATAGAACATGCAAAAAAATGTGCATCACCTGTTGAAATAGAAAACGGAGCCATAGACGGAGGTTTTGCACACAATCAGATATTAGCAGTTGCTGATACTGTAGTAGAAGCAATAAAAGGCGGAGCTATTAAAAAGTTCGTTGTAATGGCTGGATGCGATGCTAGAATGCAGGATAGAAAATACTATACTGAATTTGCAGAGAAGCTTCCTAAGGATACAGTAATTCTTACTGCAGGTTGTGCAAAATACAGATATAATAAATTAAACCTTGGAGAAATAGGCGGAATTCCAAGAGTATTAGATGCAGGACAATGTAACGATTCATATTCTCTTGCTTTAGTAGCTATGAAGTTACAAGAGGTATTTGGATTAGACGATATAAATGATCTTCCTATAGTATATAATATTGCATGGTATGAGCAGAAGGCTTGTCTTGTATTACTTGCTCTTCTCCACCTTGGTGTAAAAAACATTCACCTTGGACCAACTTTACCAGCATTCCTTTCACCAGCAGTTACAAATGTACTAGTTGAGAATTTTGGGATTGCAGGAATAACTTCAGTAGAAGAAGATATGAAAATTTTTGGAATAGAATAAATTTTTTGACTTATTCGGATAAAAAAATTTAGGGGAAAATAGGAGGAATGAAAATGGAAAAATGGAGATGTAAACCTTGTGGCTATATTTATGATCCTGCAGTTGGTGATGAAGCTGGTGATATAAAGCCAGGTGTTAAATTTGAAGATTTATCAGAAGATTGGGTTTGTCCTTTATGTGGTGCACCAAAAGAAGATTTTGAAAAAGTTCAATAGGTAAAAAACTACTGAGTTAAATATTTTTTAGAAAACAGAAATAGAAAACCTGTGAACAAAACAATTTAATGTGTTTGTTTGCAGGTTTTTTTAGATAGGAATTTAACTTATGCTGTGTTAGGTAACATAAGTTACTGCTATAATTTGAGGTTAGGTTTAAAATAGGTAGTTAGATAGATTGTTTATTTAAGTTCAGTATATACTAAAAGGAGAAGAATATGAAAAAATTTGTTTCTGTTAGTGATAGTGTTAAATGGGTTGGAGTTGTTGACCAGGATATGAAAAAATTTCATGGAGAAGAACTTTCTATTCCAAGTGGTACTACATATAACTCTTATTTAATAAGGGACGAAAAAATAGCTCTTGTAGATACAGTAATTCATGCTTTTGGTGAGCAGTGGCTGGAACTTTTGAAAGAAGAGATTGACCTTAACAAGATAGATTATATAATCATGAATCACAATGAACCTGACCATAGTGGAGCTCTTGTGCAGCTCATGAAGGAGATTCCTGATACACCGATATACTGTACGCAGATGGGGAAAGAGATTATAGAAGCTTACTACGGAAGAAGTTATAACTTTAACATTGTAAAAACAGGCGATAAACTAAGTCTTGGAAAAAATGAGATCACTTTTGTAGAGATGAAAATGCTTCACTGGCCTGACAGTATGATGTCTTATTTAAATGGGGAAAACATCCTCTTTAGTAATGATGCCTTCGGTCAGCACTATGGTGCCAACGGGCTCTTTAATGATATGGTAGACCAGAATACTTTAGAATACGAATGCCTAAAATATTATGCATGTATACTTACACCATTCAGCAAGATCCTTGAGAAAAAATTAGAAGAAGTTATTTCTCTTGGACTTCCTATAGATGTAATATGTCCGTCTCACGGCGTAATATGGAGAGATAATCCTATGCAGATTGTTGAAAAATATTCTAAATGGTGTAGAAGTTATAAAGAAGACGTTGTTGTGATAGCTTATGATACTATGTGGGAAAGTACAAAGAAGATGGCAGAATCCATAGCTGATGGTATAAGGGAAGTAAAACCAGAATATGAGATTATCCTCACCAACTCAGCAAAGAACAGTGAAAACGACATAGTTACAGATATGTTCAGAGCATCTGCAATACTATTTGGATCTTCAACGATAAATAATGGGATTCTTCCGTCTATGGCTGCTCTGATAGAAGGGGTAAAAGGAGTAAATTTCCAGGATAAGAAAGTAGCGGCTTTTGGAAGTTATGGATGGAATGGAAAATCACTTGCTGTACTTAACGAAGAACTGTCTAAAACAAAGATGACTCTTGTTAACGAGGGACTGAAAGTAAAGTGGAATCTTAACAGTGCTACAAGAGAAGAATGTATGGTATTTGGAAGGGATTTTGCAGTAAAACTCTAATTTGTTTTTTATAGATTAAGCTATATATGAAAAGTGTCTATTAGAGGTGAAGTGGAATAAACACACATCCCTAAGATGTAGGAAGAGTATCAAGTATGCATAAAAAATTGGTTTTATAAGCATGTGCAGTTTGATAAAATTAATTTTAAAATTAAACAAGAATATACCCAACTACGAGAGGTTATAGAGCCTCTCTTTTTTATTATTATTATTTACCTATAGTAAATTTTAAAGAGGTAAAGTGAATTTTATTTCTTATAGTATGTTGAAGGTTAATTTTTCAATATCTTTCGTAATTTTTTATTTATATTGTTATTTAGATTAAGGAGGAATCCGTTGAGAAAGATCTATTCATTTATTTTAATTTTATGTTTTACTTTTTCAGCATTTGCAATGAGTAATAAGATGAAACCACAAGAAAAGGGTGTGAAATACGGGAATCAGCTTGGAACGGTTCAGCTTCCTATAGAATATAAATCTTCAGTCGAGTCCCATCTTAAATATGGACTGGCTTTACTTCATCATATGACCTATACAGAATCAAGGGAGGAATTTATAAAGGCAACTGAAGTTGATCCAAAATGTGCTTTAGGATATTGGGGTCAGGCCATGACATATATTCATCCATTGTGGTCAGATCCACCAAGCGAAGAGGATTTTAACAAGGGATTAAATTTAATAAAAAAAGCAAAACAATATCAAAAGGGAAAAGAAGCTGATTATATCATGGCAGTTGAATCATACTATTTAAAAGGAAAAGAAAAAAGTGAAAAAAATAATCTAAGTAATTTTGCTGATGGGTGGGAAAAAGTTTTTAAAAAATATCCAAGTGATCCAGAAGCCGCAGCATTCTATGCTTTGTCATATCTTTCAACTGCAGATCCAGAAGATAAAAGCTATGAAAAACAAAGGAGAGTCGGAAAAATAGCTGAAGGGGTATTGAAAATTATACCGGATCATCCCGGAGCTCACCACTACATGATTCATGCTTATGATTATCCTGAACTAGCACCCATGGGCTTGGAAATATCAAAAAGCTATGGTGAAATAGCTCCTGAAGTACCACATGCACTCCACATGCCATCTCACATATTCATTCGTCTCGGTTTGTGGGAAGAATCTATTATGATGAATTCAAGGTCTGCAGAAGCTGCTTTAAAACATCCTGCAAAGGATACTATTTCTTTACATTATCCTCATGCAGTGGATTACTTGATCTACGCTTATCTTCAACGTGGAGAGGACTTAAAAGCGAAAGAAGCCTTGAAAAATTTGATGTCAATGAAAGAAGATTTTCAATCTCATATTGCAGCATCTTACACTTTTAATGCTGCACCAGCACGACTTCTTCTTGAAAGACAGAAATGGAATGAAGCGATGAAGCTTGAGCCTTGGGTTCCAGAAAATTACGATTCAAATAAGTTTCCCGCCATGGAAGCCATCACCTATTTTGCAAAAGGTCTTGGTGCCGCCAGATCTGGAAATAAATCTTCTGCAGAAAAATCAATTCAAAAGCTTTTAGAGTTGTACGATAAAACTGAGTCAGTATCACCTTATTGGTCAAAGCAGATAAAAATTCAGTCTCTTTCTATAATGGCATGGACAACATATATTACAGATAAGAAAAAAGGTCTTGAGATGATGAAGGAAGCAGCCATGATGGAAGCTACTACGGAGAAACATCCTGTAACACCAGGTGAAGTTTTACCTGCTAGAGAACTTTATGGAGATATGCTTCTTGATTCAAAGCAGTATAAAAAAGCTCAAGATGAATATGAGGCAAGCCTAAAAAGAAATAAAAATCGATTTAACAGCCTGTATGGCGCCGGAAGAACAGCTGAAATGCAAGGGGATGTTACTAGTGCAAAATACTATTATGAGGTATTCATAGGTCAAACCAGAGGTGCAGATACGGAGAATGAACGGATAAGTCGTGCAAAAATGTATTTGAGAAACAACAAATAAGACAATAGTATAAAATGTTCATAAATTCTAAAGTTAAATATAGAAAATAATTAAATATAGCTCTTATGTCGGATATATAAAAAGAAACCTTCAAATATAATTTTGTAATTATTTTTTTTATTTTTTATTTTAATTTTTTTAAGGAGGTTACTATGCCTAAATATATAATTGAACGAAATATTCAAGGAGCAGGAAATTTTTCTTTAGAAAAATTAAAAGAAGCGGCTAAAAGTTCTTGTGATGTTTTGAGAAAAATGGGTCCTGAAATACAGTGGGTAGAAAGTTATGTAACTGAAAACAAAATTTACTGTGTTTATATTTCTCCAAATGAAGAAATGATAAGAGAGCATGCAGAAAAAGACGGAATACCTGTAGATAAAATTTCAAAAATAAATACAATAATAGATCCTACAACAGCAGAATAATACTCATATTATAAATCTTATCAATCTTGTCAAATATATTTAAGAGAGGCTAAACAGCCTCTCTTTTTTAGGTTTAGAAACTTTACATGCTTCATATCCTTTTGCAGCAGTCTGGAATGGCAACATTTTTTAGGCAACTTTTTTGAGGTTATGACAGGAAGTTTTTTGTCCATTTACAGAAAAAACTTCACACTCCCAATCCAAGGGAGTATTTTCACCTAATATGTCTCTTTTGAAGCAGTTATCTCTTGTAGTAATTGATCTAGACAATAAATGGGATAGAAGTTTTAAAAGAGGTTGGGATCAGATTCTTGGGCAAATAGTAATTAAATATGAAAACAGACTCTCAAAATATTTATTCTAGAGCCTGCTGGTTTATTCAGTAATTAAGTTTTGAAGAAAACACTAAATTTGAGAACCCCTTCCTCTTCCCTTAAAAAACAGAGATTTTTTACAGATCTTTTTTTATTTCATCAAACTCTTCCTTGGTAATCTCTCCTCTTGCATATCTTTTTTTTAGTATTTCCAAGGGAGTATCGGTTCCAGTTGTGCTATGTTTTTCTCTCTTTTCAAAAAGATAAAAAATCAAAACAATAATCAGTATCGGAAACAACATCATAAGACCACCTCCCATCCAACCAAAAATTCCACCTCTAGAAAAATTATTAAAACACCATTCCCACATTTAGACACCTCCATTTTTAAACTTTCTTATTTATACCTTGTAATACTGAATTATACAATTTTTTTATGTCTTAAGCGTGACAAAAAAGATTTAAATGATAGGATTATTAGTATTTTCATTGAATAGTATTAGATAAGAAAGGTGGTATATTATGAAAATTTTGGTATTGTTATTTTTATGTTTATTTAAAATGTCCTTTGGAGAAATATTGCCAATTCCACCACTTTTGGAAGAAAAAGACGGAGTTTTTAATTTAAAAGTTATAGAGGGAGAATATGAATTTTTTGATGGAACAGAGGAAAGTACATTGGGATACAACGGTAATATACTTGGTCAAACAATAAGAGTAAAAAAAGGAGATATGGTAGAAATTCACGTTAATAATTCTCTTAAAGAAGACACTACGGTTCATTGGCACGGTTTAAGAGTAATAGGAATTATGGATGGGGGACCTCATCAGGTTATCAAGCCTGGAACAACATGGAAAGTAAGGTTTCCAATAGAGCAAGAAGCCGCAACGCTTTGGTATCACCCACATCTTCTTCATAAGACTGGGATTCAGGTTTACAAGGGACTAGCGGGTTTATTTATAATCGATGATGAAAGATCAGACAGTCTGAATCTGCCTAAAAATTACGGGGTTGATGATATCCCACTCATTATTCAAGATAAGAGATTTGATTCACAAATGAAACTTGAGTATCTTACAAGAAATGAAGATATCATAAATGGAATGTTGGGGAATGTAGGGATAATAAACGGTGTTGTAGATCCGACTTTTAAACCCCAGTTAGGAGTTACCAGGTTCAGAATATTAAATGGAGCTAATGCAAGGACTTTTAATCTAGCATTTAGTGATAACAGGTCATTCTATCAGATAGCTACAGACGGAGGATTTTTAGAAAAACCTATAAGAAGAAAAAGTCTCTTATTAGCTCCAGGAGAGAGGGCAGAAATTTTAGTTGACTTCAAGTCTCTAAATGAAAAGGTGGAACTCAGAGATGGAGATTATTCTTTGCTAACTTTAATACCAAAAGATGAAGAGAGCAAGGTGGAAAAAGTTCCCAAAATGCTCAATCAAAAGGTTAAACTACCAGATACATCTAAAATGAAGAAGAGGTATTTTGTTATGCAGGGATCTGGTAGAACCGTTAATATTAATGGGAAACAAATGGATATGGATAGAATAGACGAATATGTAAAATTAAATGAGCCAGAGATTTGGGTTGTAACTAATGCCTCACATCATATGGGAAGGGACATGATGATGGGTGGTGGTATGAGTAGCATGATGGGAAATATCCCGCATCCATTCCATATTCACAATACACAGTTTAGAATACTTAATCGTAATGGTCGTCCTCCGTATAAGTGGGAGCGAGGATACAAGGATACTGTATTAGTAGACCCAGGAGAGACTGTAGAACTCTTGGTGGAATTCAGACACGCAGGATTATTTATGTATCACTGCCATATACTTGAACATGAAGATATGGGGATGATGGGACAATTTAATGTGAGTAAATAGGAGATAGTTTATGTACCGCACCTATTATAATAATGGAATCTTGAGGTAGATAATATATATATTTATTTTTAATGAGGGAAAGAAGGGTGCAATGGTTGTGGACGGGATAAATGATGCCCCTGCTCTTACCTAGGATGACCTGGGAATAGAAATAGGTTTAAAGAGCGTGAATAGAGACTGGGGATATTGTGCTTATTAAAGAGGACTTGAGAGTCGTGGTGGTGGCGATGGAACTGTCAAAATATACTATGAGAAAAATCAAGAAAAATTTATTTTGGAAATTTTTCTATAACAGTCTAGGGATACCACTAGCTGCAGGAGCTCTCTATCTCTTTACAGGATTTTTGCTGAGTCCAGTAATAGCAGGAGCAGCAATGGCTTTTAGTTCTGTTTCTGTGGTGAGCAACTCGCTGCTCATGAAACGTTGGCATTCCAGCATTAAGACAGATAGTTAAATTTATATAATTTTATTATTAATTATGATGTTGTTAACTTCAATGTTGGCGTTTTCTGAAAACATTTATAATTCATAGATACTCCTTTTAATATTTAGTATAATTTCCTCAAAGTAATATTTTTAACTGAAATTAAATAAAGTAATCACATTACAGATAAGTTTTATCTACAATTTGAAAGCTGTTGGAATTCCAACAGCTTTCATTTTTATTACTTCACAATTAAATATCCAATCATTGCTTTATGCCCACTTCCGCAAGGAACTGAACATTTGAATTTATAAATGCCACTTTTTTCTGTAGTAAATTCTATAGTACTTATTTCTCCTGGATTTATAGTCACATCAATATTCATCTCTTTAAGCATAAACCCATGTGTAACATCCCGGGTTGTAAAATTCAACTTAACCTTTTCCCCGGAATTTACAACTATATAATCTGGTTCAAAGGCAAAACTATACGCTTCTACTTCTATAACCCTTACACCATTAATAATTTCACCAATTACCTTGTGATCGGAGGGATTGATCTTTTTACCATCATTTTCACCAGAACAGCTAATAAAAATGAATGTTATAAAAATAACCCATAATATCCTTTTCATTTTTTCACCTCCTGATAATAGCACAAAATTTATCTCTCAAGATTTTTTACTCACCTAGTTTCATGTGTTATATTTTCAACAGGGAGTTTGCAAAATCCTTGAGGAGCAACATCCAGGGCACTGTTGAATTTACTAGATAAATTCTGAAAGGCTATTAGGCCGGTTAGTTCAACTATGCCATCTTCATCAAAATATTTCTTAAGATCGGCAATCATCTCGTCAGTAACCTCCTTATCTGAGTATGTCACTGCTTCGGTATATTCAAGAACAGTTCTCTCTTTGTCATCAAAGAGGGCAGACTCCCTCCATTTTTCCAAATTCTCAACTTTATCCATTGAATTAGTTAGTTTAGCCAGCGTAGAGGAGTTTATGTCAACACAAAAACGACACCAGTTTATTTGAGAAACTCTTACTGTTACTATAGATCGGATCACAGGGCTTATAGGGGATTTTTTTCTTATTAATACTCCGTAGAGGACTGCCACAGCTGCAAAAAGTTTTGGTACTCTTCCCCAGAGAAGACCTGGAACCAGAACTTTTCCGTATCTCTTTTTTTGACTCCAAAAGAATGGTTTTAAAAATATTGGATAGTCTCTTAATTCTTTTACTGAGATTCTCATAAGCATTCTCTCCTTAAAGATAGCGTTAATTTTATTACATTGGACCGTACTTATAAATTTTGACTTTATCCAAACTAAGACATCACTTTGTACAAGGGAAAATTCAAATCTAATCAAATATAGCAATAGGATATTTTTTACGGGTGGTGTTATTATGAAAAAAATTACCTTACTTAAAATAATTAATTTACTTCTTTTAACAAATTTTATATCCATTGTAGCCGTGGTATTTCTGAGAAGTTTAATGCCTCCAGAAATATTTTATCTGATTCACCCGAAACTAGGATATTCATTTATATTTTTGTTATTTTTTCATGTTGGAATGAATTGGAACTGGATAAAATCAAACTTTTTAAAAAGAAAGAAAAAGTAATATTAGTGCTTTTTCTTATCTTCTTCTTTTTTATCGGGATCACAACAGTGCAATTTACCTTCCCCAAATTCTTCTATATTGGATTTTTCTATTTTTCTTATAAGTCTGCTAAAAAATCCTCTCTTTTCTTTTTCCTCTTTAGAATGACTTTCTATAACCTCTATGGAAAGAACCTTATATCCTTCCTCTTCAATTGCTGACTTAATCAGATCATCCTCAATTTCACCGGAAATAAAGGCTGCCTTTTCATCAAGAGAAACTTTGACATCTTCTACTCCCTCTATAGATTTTAGTTTTTTCTCGATGGTTTCTAAACAATGACCACACATCATACCTTCAATTGCTATCTTTTTCATTTAATACACCTCCTAAAAATAAACTATTTATAAATTTTTAATCATAAACTTTATTTTTATGAACTTAAAAATTTATTCTTATTCCTACTCCTTCATCATATTCAGAGTGCACATTTGCTATAAAAGAAAGCCATTTCCTATACCGGTATTCCAACTCCAATAGATGTTCTCCATCAGTATCCAATTCCCAATTGAACTGAAGCTTGTCTGTGAGTTGCAGTTCACTAGAAAGTTCAGCTTCCAGATCTCCGTCATCATAAATTTTTACTTCGGACTCTATAAGCAGGGGAAGAAGATATTCCACACCTACAAATCCCCTGTTATCTATTTCCCCGTCTTCATCCTCTTCAAAATTAAAACCAGTAATTAAAGATAGATTTCGGTTTATATACCTTCCGTATTGTATATCCATTTCATGCTCTCCCTCATAGGATACCTCTCCCATTAGAGAAAAAGTGTTCTTTGAATTAAATGCTGTGAGATTAATATCTGAATAGTTTGTATAAACAGAAAAGTTACCTTTGTAAAACCATCTTCTGTCCCAGGAAAGCTTGCTGGATAAATCCTTGGAAAGCTCTTCACTGTCATAGCTTATAATCCTTGACATCCCAGCCTTCATATGATAAAGATTATGACAATGAAAAAACCAGTCCTTTTCCTCATTTGCTAGAAACTCTATCTCTATAGTCTGCATTGGAGGTACATCTACAGTATGTTTCAAAGGAGAGTGGGTTCCATGCTTGTTTATAACTCTAAAAAAGTGGCCATGCAGGTGTAAAGGGTGATGCATCATGGTCTCATTTTTAAGGATGAACTTTACCCTTTCTCCCTTCTTTATAAGGATTTTATCACTATCTGTGAGAGCTTTATTGTTAAATGTCCAGATATAGTTTTCCATATCTCCAGTAACTCTTAATTCTATAACTCTTTCCTCAAGGGTTTTACTGTATTCTGTGGATTCCCTTGCCTTCAAGAAATCATAATATTCTGATTTTTCAGGCATCTGGTGCATAGTGTGTCCCATATCACCTTCAGCCATCTTCATGGCTGTAGAATCATGAACTTTGGAGGATTCCATCATAGAAGTCATACCATCCATTTTATCCATATTAGTTTCTTCTATCATCTTGCCTTCCTTATGCTCTGCCATTTCCACAGAAATTTTGCCTATGTGCAAACTTGCTTTTCCAGTATTATCTTGAGCAGTAGCTACAAAAACTCCTCCAGATTCTACTATCACATCATAGGTTTCTGCCACACCTATAAGTATTTTATCCATTCCTACAGGCATTACATCTATACCATCAGCGGCCACAACCTCCATATTTCCCTTTGAGTAGGAGAGGTTAAAGTATGTTGATGCGGCTGCATTGATTATTCTTAATTTTACGGAAGTTCCTGTTGGTATATTTCCAAGGGATATCTCTTTTTCCCCATTTATTAAATAGGCATCATACCCAACATCTGATAGGTCCATGGGCCCCATTCTCATGAGGGCTCCATTAATTCTTTCTTTTATCCTTCTCTCTTTTAAAACTTTTTCCCAGGACTGTACTCTATTTCTTTTAAGAGCATAATAATCTCCGTCCTTCTTCAAATTTTTTAATATTTTCACCGGGTCTTCATCTGTCCAGTCGGATACTACCACAACATACTCTTCTATCTTCTCTTCTTCCTTTGGATGAATTACGATACTTCCATATACACCGCGCTGCTCCTGTAATCCTGTATGAGAATGATACCAATAGGTTCCTGATTGTATCAATGGAATTTCATAGGTGAATG
Source organism: Ilyobacter polytropus DSM 2926 (assembly GCF_000165505.1). NCBI lineage: Bacteria > Fusobacteriati > Fusobacteriota > Fusobacteriia > Fusobacteriales > Fusobacteriaceae > Ilyobacter > Ilyobacter polytropus. Next base: position 23,600 of record NC_014634.1, read on the forward strand.
AAGTTCCTGGAAGTATGGGAGGGGTGTTTAGGTAAGGAACCCCGTCTTGATCATTTGGTACAAGCAGACCGTGCCAATGTATAGAGGTCTCCACATCCATATAATTGTTAAATGTTACTCTAAGAATGTCTCCCTCTGTAAATTCAAGAGTGGGTCCCGGGATTCCTCCATTTAATGTCATGGCCTTTACAGGATTCCCAGTAAAATTTACTTCTGTATAGGCTATGTCAACTTCATATTCCACTAATTTAGAGAAACTAAAAGTAAAAATTACAATATATAAAAGTATTGCCCAAATCTTCTTCATTAAATAGACCTCCCTATAATAAAATAATTTTTATATACTTCATTTATTATTCAATTAAAAGTTTAGAAGTCCTTTTGTGAATATTTAATCCAAACAGTTGCTTTGATCATTGATGCTATTTTTTAGTATTAATCAAATTTAACACTTTGAAAATAATACTAACTACTGTCACAATTTCGTCACATTCATAAGGTATTTATTTGTATACCAAGGAGGGTGATAATTATGAAAAAATTTTTAATCGCAGGATTGTTGGTTGTATCAGTTGTAGTTTTTGCTAGAGGCTATAATAACTACAGTCACATGTATGATTCGCACAGATATGAAACTGGAATTAATCAAAACTTAACTCCTGAACAAAATGAAAAATTAAATGCTTTAGAGAAAGAGAATTACAACAATAGAAGAAGACATGCTTTAGATATTCAAACCAAAAATTTGGAAGTTCAACGAATGATGAATGAGGATAAGATTGACTGGGTAAAAGTTGAAAAAATTAATGGTGAAATTGCTGATATTCAGGCAAGGATGAGGACTGAATCAATGAAATTTAACAGACAAGCTTATGACATAACAGGTTATGAACATATGAACAGAATGAGCGGAGTGAGAGGATTTTGTGGAAGAGACAATATGAGCAGAAGAGGGCATATGTATTAGATTCTGATTTTATTCTATAGTTGTTAGTTTCTAAAAAGACTTCCTTTTAATGGGAAGTCTTTTATTTTTTCCCTCTTATAAATCGGGCACATATATAAATTATAAGTGTTGGAAGAGTAATCCATTGAATAATCGGAATAATTCCGATATGAGTACCAGGAATAAGGGGCATATATTCTGAATACGACCAAGATTCTCTTATAACTACATTTAATATTTCACTATATGCGGTATATGATGCCCCCAAGACTGTAACGGCTAAATAATCTTGTTTTGACGGGTCGAAAAACCACATATTGTTCTTTTTTGCCAGAGACCATATCACCATAGAGACACCTAAAATCATTATATCGCCTATTGTGCAGTGAAATCTATACCATACAATATAATTTATTTTATCGGTAATATCTTGAAAAAAAGGGGTTTGAAGCCACTCCCACATTCCAAATATAACAAAACTGAAAAAGAAAAAAACCATAAAATATTTAATTTTTTTGATCATAATATCAGCCACCATCCTAAGTATTTATAAACGAATAGTATATGAAGGTGGTATATATGTCAAGAATGGTTATTATAAATATGGTGTTTTAGCTATATTAAGGACTCCTTATTATTCTTTAAGTATTGAGTTTTAGGATATGCTTCTTAATAAATATATTTTCTTTAGGTGTAGAGGGATTGTATGGATAAACAGGTCTTAAAAAACAAAATGGGGTAGGCTCTTTAGGAGCTTACCCCATACTTTATTTTACCTAAGAATTCTTATCCATCATTTTGCACTTCTTACCTTTACCCATCATACCATCCATCATTTTTATACCAAATTTTTCTTTCACTTCAATTTTAAACTTTAGCATCTCTTTTTCTTTGTCAGCTTGAAGTATAGATTTTTTATCTATAAGTCGAGCTATTTTTTTAGAATCAGATTTTTCATTTAACATCTCTTTTTGAATTTGAATATTAATTTCTTTTATATCCAGCATAATGTTTTTTGTTTTAGACATATGTTTTTCGTGAATAGCATGATATTCTTTTTGCTGCTCAGCAGAAAGGTTATTAATTTGATTCATCATTCCGGATTTTTTTGTATTTTCTGATTTTATTTCTGTCTTATTGTGAGCTGAGTGGTCAACTGAAGCAGAATTGGCAAAAGATGTAGCCGAAAGTGCAAGGATACCTATTATTAACATTTTTTTCATTTAAATCACTCCTATTTTTATATTTTTTTAGTTTTCTTTCTTTATGAAAAAATGATAACATTTGTTTGTGGCCTAAGTATGGCAAAAAATAATTATTTAAAAAACTATACGATTATAAAGTGAAAAAAAGTGCAGTGGATTGGTTTAATAAAAAATAAAAGGAAGGTAAACAAAATGAATAAAAATATACTCATAGTAGAGGACGAGAAAGAACTTGCTTTAATAATTGGAAAGTCTATGGAAGATGACGGGTTTAATGTAAAAATTGCACATGATGGTGATAAGGCTATGGAAATATTTTATGATGATAAACCTGACCTTGTTCTCTTAGACATAAATCTTCCTAAAAAGAATGGGTGGGAGATATGTAAGGAAATAAGAGCTGTTTCTAACATTCCTGTTATAATGATGACGGCCAGAGATAGTGAGCTTGATGAGATACAGGGGTTGGAACTTGGTGCTGACGATTATATTACTAAACCTTTTAGCTTAAAATTGATTTCAGTCAAGGTGAAAAAACTTCTTAAATTGGAAAGAGATACTTTTTTCAGAATAAAAGACCTTACCTTTGATTTTAAAAGCTATATTCTTACGATTGATGGAGAAACGATAGATCTTTCAAGGCGTGAGGCTCACGCTTTGGAATATTTCTTCAAGCATAAGGGGATTATACTTTCAAGAGAAATTCTTTTAAATGAAATTTGGGGTTTTGATTTCTTCGGAGATGAAAGGGCAGTGGATACACTCATAAAACGTCTCAGGAAAAAATTAGGGAAATATAGTGATTATATAAAATCAATAAGAGGTGTGGGTTATGTCTTTAACGAAAATCAGAATTAATTTTTTTAAGAGAGTTTTCCTATATTCTATTCTGATAGTCCTCACTACAATATCTGTCAGCACTATTTTCAATGTATTTTTTCTCGATAAATTTTATATACATAGAAAAGAACGGATTATGCTTAAGGTTGTAGGAGATTTAAAAAAATACTCAAGATTTAAAAATAATGAAGAATTAGAAGATTACATATATCAAGTGAAGGAGCTTGAAGGAATCGAGATAAGTATAATTAAACCTGGACATATGAATATGATGGGAAGACCACTTATGATTGTAGGTTCAAATCCTCCAGATAAGAAATTTAAATTGACTAAACTCAAAGGTATTGGGGCACTGATACTTTCCTATCACGAAAAGCTTCCAGATGGAAATAGAATTATTGTAAGTACCTCCCTTTCTGTAATGGAGGCTCATAAACATGAGATAAATCTTTTTAATATCCTGACTGCCTTTGTTGCTCTGTCTTTTTCATTAATTGCAGGAGCTTTTTTTTCAAATAGGATAACTTCAGATGTCAGGCTTTTAAGTAAAAGTGCTGACGAGATATCAAAATTGAAATTTCCTGAAAATATAGAAATAGATAGAAATGACGAAATAGGAGATTTAAGCAGAAGTCTAGCAATGATGTCTGATGAACTTAAACTTTCAATTAACAGCCTTAGATCCTTCGTATCTAATGCCTCTCACGAGCTTAAAACCCCAATATCAGTATTATGTACCCATGCCCACGCACTTGTAGTGGGACAAGTAAAAAATGAAGCTGAAAAAAAAAGGTACCATGAAATTCTGCTTAAGAAAGGACTGGAAATGAGGGAAATAACACAAAACCTCCTAACTATTTCTAAACTTGATACTCCTAACTATCAGATAAAAAAAGAAAAAATAGATTTGAAATCTCTCATAGAAGATTCTTTAGAAAAATATGATTTTTTGGAGTTTGAGAAAGATATTAGTATTGTTGTAGATATAGGAACGAATGAAGTCATTGGAGATTCTAACCTTCTAAAACTAGCAACAGACAATATAATCCACAATGCTCTAAAGTATTCTCCCAATAGAGGGGTGGTAAAAATCTATGAAGAAAAAGGTTGTCTCTGTATAGAAAATCAGTCAGAAGTGATTCGGTCAGAAGAGATTGAAAATTTTTTCCAACCATTTTACCGTGGAAAAAATGCGGAAGATTCAGAAATAGAGGGAACAGGATTGGGGCTTTCCATAGTTAAAAAATCTTTGGATCTAAATAATATTCCATTACAAATTGTTTGGAAAGAAGGTAAATTTATATTTAAGATATTTTGCAAAAATATCATTGATTCTCCTAAATAGAAAAATTAAACAACTTTAAGTCTGTTTTTTATACCCACAATCCAATTTTGCTGGTATATCTATAAGAGTAGATTTTGTTAAAATGGGGTTACGCCAGGAAAATGAAATATACAACGCTAAGGAATTTTTCCTGACGGGACCCCATTTTAAATATTTTTTTTGAGATTACATTTCTATTATTTTACTGCACAGTACCTCAGCATCTCTGCTATCATGAGTTACAAGAATTGTAGTTATTTTTAACTCTTCTAATACTTCTAGTATTTCTAATCTAACACTTTCCTTTAGACCTTCATCAAGTGCTGAAAAAACTTCATCAAGAAGTATAATCTTAGGACTGGTAACAAGAGTTCTGGCTAGGGCTACTCTTTGCTTTTGACCCCCGCTAAGTTCATGTGGATAATGGTTAAAAAGAGAATCTATATGCAACATCTTAGAATATTTATTTAACAAATTTTCTTTTTTACTGTTTTCATATTGTGAAATGCCATAAGAGATATTCTTTTTAACATTTAGGTGTGGAAATAATGCAAAGTCCTGAAATACATATCCAAACTCCCTTTTATAAGATGGAAGATTGGTAACATTATTATTATCAAAAAAGATATTACCAATGCTAGGTTTTTCAAGACCAGCAATCAATCTGAGAAGTGTACTCTTACCACATCCAGACGATCCCTTAAGAGCAACTCTTTCACCTTCTCGTACTTCCATAGAAAAGTCTTTCAAAATTTTTTTATTTCCATAACTAAAATTAAGGTTGTCTATTTTTAACATTTCTTCCTCCTAATTCTAAATAGAGAATCATTAAGCTACATACTCCTACAATAACAAGAGATGGAATAGCTGCAACTTCTATCATTTCATTTCCAGCATATCTATATATTTCAGTAGAAAGAGTTTTGAAATTAAAGGGTCTCAAAGTGTAGGTCAGTGTCAGTTCTTTTATCAGATCTATAAATAACAGAATAAATACAAATTTTGTAGGCTTCTTAAGCAGTGGAAGGTTTATCCTTACGAATGTTCCTAAAAAATTATGACCAAGTGTTTTTGAGGCATTAAATATATTAGGATTTATCTTATCTAAAGTATTTGAGTAGTTTGAAAAAGCCACAGATATAAATTTAATTACAAGAGCTATAATCAGTGCTGTTCTTGTATTCATCAACACAAGCCACTCAATATGAAATAAATTATATATACTATTGTCTAAAGACAGAGTAAAAATATATACTGCCAGAGCTAGTATAAGTGACGGGATTGAGTATCCCATTACTGCAATGGTAGAGAAGAATTTTTTTCCGTTTTTTAGTTGATTTACTATACTTGCAAATATAGTTGCTATGGCAATAATAAAGACTATAGCTATAGACAGAGTGAGTAATGTATTAGAAGTAATATCAAAAAGGTTTAGACCTTCAATGTATGAACTCTTAGCTATAGAAAACTTTATCATTTCATATGCAGGAAGAATAAATCCTAAAGAGACAATAATTCCGAGAAAAATATAGATTGCAAAACTCTGTAATTTTGATGGTTTCTCAGGTTTTATTTTTCTGTTGGAGATACCTTCATATCTCTTTCTTCTTCTGATTAGTTTTTCAACAAATATCATGGCACCAAGGATAAATATTAATATTATAGATACTTTAGCAGCAGTATCTTTTTGTCCTAGACCCATCCACGAGTCTGTAATAACTTTAGATATTGTTGCTACGCCATAAAACTCTACAACTGCAAAGTCAGATAGAGTTTCAAAGATCACAAATAACGTAGACCCTAATATAGCTGGCCATGAAATTGGGAAAATAACTTTTATAAAAGTTTCAAAGTTAGATTTTCCAAGGGTTTTAGAGGCCTCTATATATTCTACCAAGTTGTTTTTGAGGTATGAACGACAGGCAAGATAAATATAAGGGTATAAAAATATCCCATATATAAATACAGAACCTTCCATAAATATTTTATTGGTGAAGATATAACTTAACCATTTATTGGTATAAAATATCGATGAGTAGGTATATGCTCCTACGTAAACAGGGAATGCTAGTGGCAGAGTCAGTAATACCTTGAACATATTTTTAAATTTAAATTCATACATAGTTATCAAATAACTACTTGTAAAACCTAACAGTATAGAAAATATACCAACTTTAAATACCAATTCTAGTGTGTTAAATAAATACTCCCAGATAATCCCCTTGCTTATCAAAACTTCTAGATATGAGCTATTAGGTGTAAATAATAGAGGAATAGAGTCGGATATTGGAAGCAGTATAAAACTAAGTATTAGGCCTAATAAGAGCATTTTTATTAGGCCATCCTCTATTTTAAAAATTTTCATGAATTTCACATCCTTATAAAATATAAAGAGGTGATAAGAGTAATTTTATACCCTTACCAACCTCTTTTGATTTAATCACGTTGAAAGATTATTTTTTAGGAGTGTCCCAGTTGGCACCTATCATGATATTAAGTGCTTCTTCATTATATTTACCTAATAAACTCAAATTGATATCTTGTTCTTTCAGCGTCTTAAGACCTTGTTTATCTAACCATGAAGCAAGAAGAGGGCTTAACTTAGCCTTTGGATTAACAGGAAATTCATAGTTAGTAGCAGAGAATGCTTCTTGTTGCTTTCTCATAGAAAGAAACTCGATCAATTTCACTGCTTCTTTTTTGTTTTTAGCATTTTTAACAACTCCGGCTCCACTAATATTCATATGAACTCCAGACTCTCCATCATTTTGGTTTGGAAAGTAAAGACTAGTCTTATCAGCTACCCCGTAGTATTTTGAAGTGACATCAGTTTCGTTCACAAGTTTACCATAGTAATAAGAGTTGGCAATAGCAATATCACCTTCACCATCTTTAACAGCTACAGCTTGGACTCTATCGTTTCCTTGAGGATTTCTAGCCATATGGTGAACCAAGCCTTCAACCCACTCTGAAGTTTTATTTTTACCATTTAATGCTACAAATGAAGCAACCAGTGACTGATTATACATATTTGAGGAGGACCTAACAAGTACCTTGTCATCCCATCTGGAATTTTTAACTAAAGATTCATAAGTAAGTCCTTTCAAATCCTTAGCTTTAACTCTATCATTTGAGTAAATAAAGACCCTAGCTCTCTTAGTTAACCCAAACCACTGATTATCATCGTCTTGATATTTGGCTGGAATATTCGATTCCAATATAGAACTTTTTACCGGTTGTAAGATACCGGCTTCTTTTGCTTTAGCTAAGTTACCTGCATCTGAGGTCATAAATACATCAGCTAAGGGAGCTCTTCCCTGTTCCTTTATCTTGGTTATACTTATAGCACCCTTATCACTAACAACATTTACTTCAATACCAGTTTTTTTAGAAAACTCCTTGTATAAGGCATCATCTGCATCGTAATGTCTCGTTGTGTAAACATTAACAACTCCAGCTGCATTTGCAACGACTGAAGATAATAGGGCCAATCCAATTAATAGCTTCTTCATGTGAATAAAACCTCCTAAATATTATTGTAGAAATATAATAACACCTTTAATTTTAAAAGTCAACAATTTTGATTATCAAAGCTTATAATTAGAAAGACTTCGTTGTATTAAAAGGTATAGTTTTTTATGCAAGGGTGTTATCATTTAAGTTAATATTATCACCTAGAAACGCCAGTCCAAAATTTTTAAGAGTCATTTTAAAAAATGATCCTGAATCTAGAGCAATTACTTTGTTTGAATATGTAATTTAGGAAACATATTTATTGACTTAATTATACTTATATGCTAACCTTAACAAAAGCAAAAACTTAAAATACATGTATAAACTGTATTTTAAGTTTAGGGTGTTCTAGGGGAGGACGTCATGGAGATAAAATTTAAAATCAGCGAAATCAAATCACTTTCAGATTTTTTAGATATAATTGAAAATCGGATTTTAAAAAAACGGCTCTCGTTTATCTTATTAGAAAATGATACTGGAGAAAAAGACATAAGAAAACTTATCAGAGAGATAAAAAACCATTTTGATATTTTTATACTTGAAATCTCAGATTTTCCAAAGCTGAAATCCCGAATAGACGAGAGCTTTTTTAATGGTTTCCATGGTATTTATTTCAAAAGTATTAAAGATATTTCATCGATCGACATGGGAATTATTGACCATGCCATCAAACTTTTTCCGAAAGGTAGCTTGTTTATGGATTATAACGGTAATGAAATAAGTCAAGTTGACAAAATATTGGAGAGGGAATTAATCCCAGTGTCCACTAATTGTGACCCTATTTTATTAAATTATATTAAAGAAAAAGTTAATGAGAATGGAACACTTTCACGGTATTTGAAGTACGTACCGCTTTTAGATGAAACAGTATGTAGCTATCACATTGGGCATAAGCTTAAAAGAAAGCTTGTTCTTGAAAGTTATAATTTGAGACAGAGATTGATGGTAAAAAGTGTAGAAGATTCTTTTAATTCAAGTAAATTGTAGGTGAGAACTTATGAATAAAAAATATGAAATAGATAAAAGACCCATAGGGCTACTTTTTCTTATAGAATATAGAAATGCAATAATGCTCTTTACAATATTGATGACTTTCTTTTACTTTATAAATAAAAATGTCAATATAACAGAACTTTCTCTTGCTGGTTATCGGGCGATGATCATATTTTTTCTAGCCATAGTTTTGTGGACTTTGAATATTATACCTGTGGTGATAACTTCTCTTCTAATAATGGGTCTATTATCAGTTTACAACGTTCTGGAAAGTAAGGTGATTTATTCTTTTTTTGGAAACAGTTCTGTGTTTTTTATTTTAGGATCATTTATTATTTCAGCAGGTGTAAAGGTATCAGGTATTAGCAGAAGAATTGCTTATGTTGTCCTAGCAAGATATAATAGTAGACCTTTTAGCCTAGTGGCCTCAATTTTTTTTCTTTCCGCGTTTATGTCTCACATTATGCCAGAGCATGCAGTGGCAGCTCTTCTCATCCCTATATTAGGAGATATTAGTGGAACATTTGAAAGAAAAAATGTCCTTAATCAGTATTTATACTTTTCAATATTTTTAGGTTGCGTAACAGGAGGGGTGGTCACTTTTTTGGGAGGAGCTAGAAATCCACTTGCTGTAGGTATATTAAATGAAATGACAGGAAAGAACATAAGTTTCATAAAGTGGTGGGCAGGAGCCTCTGCACCAATTTATGTTTTGATGGCAATGATTCTTTTATATCTAAAAAAAAAGATCAGTTCGGAGATCAGTGCTGGAAAGATTAAGAATAAGCTTGAAATCACAAGTGATTATAGGTTAAAAAAGATAAGCTTTAATGAGATAAAAGCAGCTTCAATATTAATTCTCACAATATTCCTTTGGATCTTTTATAATGAAGAATTTGGCATATCCAACATTGCACTTTTAAGTGCATCCCTTTACTTTGTTTTGAATGTTGCAAAATGGGAAGAAATAAATCGAGAGATAAACTGGGGAGTTCTTTTTATGTATGGAGGTTCCATTGCCATAGGATCTGCATTAAATAGTGTTGGGGTACTAAAGTGGATTGTTGACAATTATCTTTTGAATCTTAATTTTTCAGAGAGTGGATTTATTTTTTTATTGATAACAACAAGTATATTTATGACAGAGTTAATTTCAAATAGTGCAGTCATAGTGATTCTCCTTCCGGTGGCTATCAATCTTGGAACTAAAATGGGTATCAGTCCTGAGCTTGTTACCATGTCAGTAGCTCTTCCATCGGGGCTTTCATATATTTTTCCAATAAGCAGCCCTGTTGTAGCTATGATTTATTCTACTAAGCAATTAGATCTAAAAACTCTTATAAAAAGTGGCTTTGTTCTTAAGATTATATCGGTGATTATTATGTTCATATTTATAAAGTATTATTTTCCATTTATAGGAATATAACAACAGGAGGAAGCAGATGTCAAAAAACATAGTGTGGAGTGAAAGTATAATAGGAAGAAAAGAAAGAGAAAGTATGCTAGGTCAAAATGGTGTTGTTATTTGGATGACTGGTCTTTCAGGATCAGGAAAATCTACAATAGCTAAAAAAGTTCAAGAAAAACTTCATGAAAAAAACAAGTTAGCTTATATCCTTGATGGCGACAACATAAGGCACGGGTTAAATAAGGACCTTGGATTCTCTAAAGAAGACAGGATCGAAAATTTGAGAAGGATAACAGAAGTCGGCAAACTTTTTGTAGACTTAGGGGTTATAACTATTGTCTCTTTCATTTCTCCTTACAGGCAAGACAGAGAAGTTATCAGAAATTCCTTCCTTCCTGGAGAATTTATAGAAGTCTATGTGAAATGCTCTTTAGAGGAGTGTGAAAAAAGGGATGTTAAAGGTCTGTATAAAAAAGCAAGAGATGGCGTGATCAAAAACTTTACTGGAATTGATTCAGAATACGAAGCTCCCATCGATGCGGAAGTCGTTCTAGACACTGAAAATAAAAGTGTAAATGAACTTTCCGATAAACTTATAGACTTTATAACTAATTCATAGGCGGGGTGATAAAATTGGAAATTGTTAAAATTATTACGGATATTTTAATAATCGGAGGAGGGACGGCTGGATGCCATGGAGCAATCCATGCAAAGGGGTTAGATCCTAAGTTAGACGTAGTAATAATGGAAAAAGCTGGAATAAAAAGAAGCGGATGTCTCGCCGCAGGGGTGAATGCAATAAATGCATATCTTCCTGAGGGGGAAACTCCCGAGTCCTATGTAAATTATGTTAAAAAAGAATCCCATGGGCTGATAAGGGAAGATTTAACTTTATCTATAGGGAAAAAAATAAACGATATGACAAAAAAACTAGAGGCTTATGGTTTGGTTTTTTTAAAAGACAAGGATGGCAATTATATTGTCAGAGGAAAAAGAAGTATCAAAATAAATGGTGAGAATATAAAACCAATTTTGGCAAAAAAAACAATTGAAAGCGGAGCTAAGGTGCTTAATAAAGTAATTGCTACAGATTATATAGTAGAGAAAGGACAAATAACAGGAGCTTATGGTTTTTCTTTAGAAATGGATAAATTTTACGTAATTAAGGCTAAAGCGGTAGTATGTACAACTGGTGGAGCCTCGGGAATATATAAGCCAAATAATCCTGTAGAAGCTCGACATAAGATGTGGTATTCACCTTTCAATACTGGAGATGGACTTGCAATGGGCATAAGATCCGGGGCTGAAATGACAAGCTTTGAAATGAGGTTTATAGCCCTCAGGACTAAGGATACTATATCTCCAACAGGAACAATAGCACAAGGTCTCGAAGTTGGACAGATAAACGCCCTGGGCGAAAATTATATGAAGAGATATGAAAACAAATCTACTCCTATGAGGCTTTATGCAAGTATTTTAGAGAATCTTGAGGGGAGAGGACCTTGTTATTTAGATACTAGAAAAGCTACGAAAGATCAGGTAGAAGAATTGAAAAAAGCCTACCTAAACATGTCGCCATCTATAATCCTTAAATGGCATGACGAAGATATTGATATATCAAAAGAACCTGTGGAGATATGCGGCTCAGAACCTTACATAGTAGGTGGACACGGGCAAGCAGGATACTGGATAAAAGATGACAGAAGTACCAGTGTTAAAGGACTTTTTGCTGCAGGTGATGTATGTGGCGGATCTCCGAAAAAATACGTGACAGGGTGTATGGCAGAGAGTGAAATAGCTGTAGAGTCAGCTATAAAATATCTATCAAGTATAAAGATTTCGAAGGATTTTGATAACAATAAGATAGAGTCTGAAATAAAAAAAGTTTTTTATCCGCTTTATAATAAAAATGGTTTTTTTTCGGCGCAGGATATCGAAGAAAAATTACAGAAGATCATGGATGAATATGCTGGAGGAATAAGCGAAAATTACAAAACAAACGAAGAGAAACTTCTGAAAGCAAAAAAGCTTGTAAAAAAACTCGATAAGGATATAGAAAAGATTAAATGCGAAAAACCTCTAGAAGTTCTTAAGTATAATGAGTTGATAAACAGAATATTAGTTGCTAAAGTTGTGATAGAACATCTTATTTATCGAAAGGAAACAAGATGGAAATGCTATCAAGAGAGAAGTGACTATCCTAACCTAGATAATGAAAACTGGTTTAAATTCGTAAATTCAGTATACAATCAAAAAGAGAATGACATTGTAATAATTCAAAGAGATTTTCAAAGGGTGATGTAGATGGCCATAAAAATTGATGCTAAAAGATGTATTGGATGCCGACTTTGTGTAGAAGTCTGTCCAGGAAATCTTATATCTTTGGATAAAAAATTCAAGGCAGAGATATATGATCCTAGAGAGTGTTGGGACTGTACGGCGTGTATGAAGGAATGTCCTGTGCAGGCAATAGAGATGTATCTTTTTCCGGAAACAGGAGGAAGTGGGAGTACTCTTTTTGTGAAAGAAGAAAAGAATATAATGAAATGGCAGATTAAAGAAAATGGAGTCGTTGTAGAGGAGATAGAAGTAAATAAAAAGGATTCTAACAAGTTTTAGAGGGAGGAGCAATATGGATCATTTGGACAGATTAGAAAATAAAAGTGTAAATATCTTAAGAGAGGCGTACAGTCAATTTAAAAATCTTGGGATGCTCTGGTCTATAGGAAAGGATAGTACCGTTCTTGTATGGCTTGCAAGAAAAGCATTTTTTGGTCATGTGCCTATTCCTTTGGTTCATGTAGACACTCATTATAAGATACCTGAGATGATAAAATATAGGGACAGATTTGCAAAAGAGTGGAAAATCGATATGATTTATGGAGAGAATAAAGTTGCTCTGGATTCTAAGCAGACTTATCCAGATGGTAATGTGTCAAGACTTCAATGCTGTAAATTTTTAAAAGCAGATGCTTTGAAACACACTTTAAATGGAGACTGGACTAGATACAGACTAAACCATAAAAAAGGTGTGTATGAAATTGACGAAAACAGGGAAGCTTTCACAGGCGTTATTGTAGGGGTAAGGGCAGATGAAGAGGGGAGCCGTTCTAAGGAAAGATATTTTTCCCCAAGAAATAAAGAAAATACATGGGAATTTGGTGACCAGCCACCAGAATTTTGGAACCAATACAAAACAGATTTCAAGCCTGGGACTCATGTCAGAATACATCCACTTCTTGACTGGACCGAACTAGATATATGGGAATACATTCAAAGGGAAAAAATACCTGTAGTATCACTGTATTTTGATCAAGGTGAAGGCAAAAGATATAGATCCTTAGGATGTTATCCTTGTACCACTCCTGTGGACTCAACAGCTAAAAATGTGGAAGATATAGTCGAGGAACTTAAAACCGGTAAGTTTGCAAATATAGCAGAAAGGTCTGGAAGAGCTCAAGATAAAGAAGATGGTGGAGGCCTCGAAGAACTGAGAAAAGACGGGTACATGTAAGAGTTAATAGAGGAAAAACTTATTCTTAATATAGAGGAGATGGCTGATGAAGGATATAAAAAGAAAAGAAGATATGAATATAGTAATAGTTGGTCATGTTGACCATGGAAAAAGCACGATTATAGGTAGGCTTCTTGCTGATACAGGATCGCTTCCTAATGGTAAACTTGAAGAGGTAAAAGAAAGGTGCCGTAGAAATTCCAAACCATTTGAATATGCGTTTTTATTGGATGCGCTAAAGGATGAACAGGCCCAAGGTATAACTATAGATTCAGCAAGATGTTTTTTTCAGACAGAAAATAGAGAATATATAATAATAGATGCTCCAGGGCATATAGAATTTTTAAAAAACATGGTGACGGGAGCTTCAAGAGCAGAATCTGCTCTTCTTGTAATAGATGCCAATGAAGGGATACAAGAAAACTCCAAAAGACATGGATATCTTCTTTCGATGTTGGGAATAAATCAAATTTCGGTTCTTGTAAATAAAATGGATCTTGTAGATTACGACGAAAAGGTATTTCAAAACATTGTAAAGGAATATACTGGTTTTTTGAGAGAAATAAATGTTGAACCAGATAGTTTTATTCCAATAAGCGGTATGATAGGGGATAATATTACTACGAAGTCCGAAAATACTCCCTGGTATAATGGGAATACCGTTATCAACACCTTAGACAATTTCCAAATAGCAGAAACTTCTGACGACAAACCATTTAGGATGCCTGTTCAGGATGTTTATAAATTTACAAAAGATGGTGACAATAGAAGAATAGTAGCAGGAACTATAGAAACAGGTAAGCTTTCAGTTGGAGATGAGGTGGTATTTTATCCGTCTGGGAAAAGAAGTACTGTAAAATCAATTGAGGCGTTTAATAGGAAAACTCAAAACTACGTAACGGCAGGTTATTCAACCGGATTTACCCTTAAAGAGCAAATCTACATAACAAGAGGGGAAATGGCAGGAAAAGTTGGAGTTTCCAACCCAAAAGTTGCCACAAGAATAAGAGTAAATTTATTTTGGCTTGGAAGATCTCCAATGATAAAAGGTAATAGCTATTTTTTAAAAATTGGGAACGCCAAAGTAAAGGTTGAGATCGAAAAAATCAAACGGGTTATAGATGCATCTACTCTTACAAATGTAAACAGAGAACAGATTGATAGAAATGATGTTGCTGAATGTATCCTTAAAACTCAAAATCCGATTGCTTTCGACGAAAACAAACATATTCAAAATACGAGTAGATTTGTTATTGTGGATGACTACGATATATCAGGTGGTGGTACTATAGAGGAGGCCTTAGAGGATAAACAAAGTAAGGTAAGGGATCAGGTTCTACTTAGAAACTACAACTGGGAAAAAAGCATGGTCAGCTCTAGTGAGAGGGCCGAAGGCTACAATCACAAATCAAAACTCCTTTTGATAACTGGGAGAAAAGGGTCCGGAAGAAGAGACATTGCTAAGGGATTAGAGAAAAAACTACTTTCTACCGGTAAAAAAGCCTATTATTTGGGAGTAGAAAATCTAATTTATGGTATTGATGCTGATATTAAAGACCCTCAAAAAGAGGATAATAGGGAAGAGTTTATACGAAGATTCGCTGAAATAGCATACATATTAGTTGATGCAGGAAATATTCTTATTACGACTATAGTAGAATTAAGTGAAGAAGAACTAGAATTAATAAAAACAGTTGTTAGTCCTGAAAATATGGAGATAATCTGGATAGGAGAAAGAACACCGACTGATATCAAAACAGATTTTTATCTCCCAGATCTAGATGGTATAGAGGATGGTATAATCGCATTGAAAGAATATCTACAAGAAAAAAATATTATAATGAAATTTTAGAGTTTTATTTAGGCAATAAAACTGACCCTGTCTAAAGAAGCCTATAAATAGTATTTAAATAATTAGCTTCCACATGGGGGAGGTCCTATGCCGTTGCTAGGTGATCCAAATCATGCAGAGCTTATTAAATTTATGAAAACAATCCCTAATAAGCTAAGGAAGCCATCAGCGATCGTCGTAACCAGTGCTAATTGGGAGGAGAGAACAGCAACAATTACAGGTGCTAAGCATCCTGAAATGATCTATGATTACTCTGGTTTCCCTGAGGAATCTTATAAAATATAATGCTCCGCAAAGGAAGTCTTAGGTGCATTTAATGAAAATGGTATTCTGGCGAAAAAAGATGATAAAAGGTGTTATGGTCACGGTCTATTTATCCCATTGATGCTTATGTATCCTGATGCGGATATTCCATGTATTCAAATATCTCAATTAAAAAGCCTCGAACCAAGGGAACACATAGCATTAGGAAAAGCCCTCACAAAACTTATGGAAAAGAATATTTTAGTTGTTGGTTCAGGCTTGTCTTTTCATAATATGAGAGAATTCTTCCATAAATCATCTGAAGCAGATCAAAAAGCAATTGAATTCAATAACTGGCTTATAGAAACATGTACAGATGAAAATATAAGTGAAAATGAGAGGGAAAGAAGAGTGATCGAATGGGAAAAGACTCCATCAGGGAGGTTTTGTCACCCAAGAGAAGAACATCTGTTACCACTTCATGTATGTTTTGGTATAGCAACTGCAAATAACTTTAAAGCAGAACTTGTCTTTGATGATGTGGTAATTGGGAAAAGAGCATCAGCATTTTTATAGAGAGAGTTTTAGCTGCTTATCTGGCTAATTTTTTTAAAAAACATACATCCAATTGGATATATGTTTGCTTTTATCTTTACTTCAAACAAAAAACTAGGAGGATTCATATGAAAAAATTACTTATAATATCTTTGATGACATTAACTATAGGAATAGTTGCAAGTGCTAACTCAGGTAAGGAAAATATTTATAACGGAAAGGCAAAAGGGTTTAAAGGAAATATCAAAATAGCTGCAGATTTTGAAAAAAATAAAATTGCATCTCTCAATATACTTGAACACTCTGAAACACCTGATATCGGAGGAAAGGCACTGGAGAAGCTGGCTGTATCAAGCATCGGAAAAGAAATATCTGAAATAGACACTGTTGTCGGAGCCACGTACACATCCAAGGGACTTAAACTTGCGTTAGAAAACGCCTTAACTAGTAAGAACAATTAAAATTTAAAAATAATACGTAAAATCTTAAATAAATTTGGTGAAGGAGCTTTAATGAGAAAGATAGATAAGATTAGGAGACTGGGTGTAGTTTTATTTATATGTTCTGGAATATTTACAGGATTCTATGAAATGGCAACCGTTCTGCCTGAGTTTAAAGGGAAAGGCCAAGGGTTTTCGGGTGAAGTTTCGGTAAAAGTCAGTATGAGTGGAGACGAAATAAAAAACATCATGGTGACAAGCCACGGAGATACTCCTGAAATAGCGCAGATGGCAATAGATAATATTATTCCTGAAATTATTATAACTCAGAGTATAGAGGTGGACGATATTGGAGGGGCTACCTATACATCCCGTGGAATCAAAGAAGCAGTAGGAAATGCAATTGAAAAATCTAAATTATTATAGCAAATTTAATAACGGAATGGAATTAACCTAAACTGGACTTCCCCTATTTTTCTTTACACAAAGTCAAGATAGAGCCTGTCCAAAAAAGTCTGTAAATAGCATTTAAATAATTAGCTTCCTGTGGTAATAACTATTACTATAAGGAGGCTTTTTATTATGGCAAAAATAGAAAAAATATCTGCTGAAAGAGAACAAGTTGTAAATGCATTATTAGAGACTTATAACATTAGAGTTCTTCAACTAATTCTAGAAATGGATTCAAAGATAAAAAAGTTAGAACTCATTATGGAGAAATTAATCTTTCAATCCCTAAAAACCCTAAAAGTTCATTTGAACCGATGGTTGTCCAAAAGAAATAAAGTCTTGCGAATAGAGCAACAGGTTATATCTATGTATGCGAGAGGTCTTACTACTAGATAAACTTCTGACCAAATTGAAGAGATTTATGGTTTTGATGTAAGTGAAAGTTTTGTCTCAAATATTAATAATAAAATATTACCTGAAATTATGGACTGGTAAAATAGACCTCTAGATGACGTTTATCCTATAATTTTTATTGATGCAGTTCACTTCGCTATTAGGCAGGAGAAGATTATTAAAAAACTTGCAGCGTACGTGGTTTTAGGAATTAACAAGGAAAGAAGGACGTTCCAGGACTTTATATTGATTAAAATAAAAGCAGTAAGTATTGGTTAGGAATACTAAATGAGCTTAAGAATTGTGGAATTAAAGATATATTAATTATGTGTGCAAATGGTCTTGGCGGCATTAAAGAGAGCATTCAAGTTGCTTTTCCAAATACCGAATATCAGAGGTGTATTGTCCATCAGGTGAGAAATATAAAGGGAAAGAATCAGAGAAATTTAAAGTAGCAGCATAAAACGCGCAAAATAAAGAAATAAGTCCAAGAATTAGGGGGTCAAACCGTTAGAAAATTTAGTCCTTTTTGGCTGATAGTATAGTTCTTATTCATTTTTTCAATTGCTTTGCTAAGCTCAACTTTTATTCTATTTTTTCTTTTTATAGCCTGATTGAGCTTTTCTGAGAAAAAGCGGAACCTATCCTTCTATTTTTCTCCGTTGGATATCAGCTGTAGTGTGTCTCCGTTACTAACCTTACCAATGAGGATCTGAGAAAGAATAGATAGAGACAGAAAAAAGAACATAACGAGCAAGTTTAATTTTTTCATAAAAACCACCTTTCAAATTAAATTCAGGTTATCATACAATTTTAAGAGAAGTTCCCTTTTAGTGAACTGAAGAGTTGATCTCCAGCTTTTTTATTGACAGATAAAAAATAAAATACCATACTTGAGATATATTTAAAGATAAAAAATTAATTTGTTTATGAATAGTACGGGGGGAATCTATGTTTTTTAGAAAAAATTCAAAGTCTCATTGGGATAAAATTTATTCAGGATGCAACAGGGAGAATCTCGGATGGTATGAAAAAGAGGCAAAAGAATCACTGAATTTGATAGTGGAAACAGGTATCAAAAAAAATATAATAGACATTGGATGTGGGAAGACTACCCTTATAGAGAGTCTCCTCGAGATGGGTTATGATAACATAACCGGGATAGATTTAAGTGAAATTGCTATTGGTGATTTAAAAGAGAGTCTGGCTGAATATTGCGACAGGGTAAACTTATTTCAATGTGACGTACTTAGTCTAAAGTTAGATGAAAAGGTGGATATATGGCACGACAGGGCGGTATTACACTTTTTAAATTCAGAAAAAGATGAAAATCTTTACTTTGATCAGCTTAGGAGATATTTAAACGAAGCTGGATATTTTATATTGGCAACTTTTTCAAAAGACAATAAAAATAGGTGTAGTGGACTAAAAATAAGAACCTGGGATGAGTGTGAGGTTTTAGAAAGATTGGGTAATAATTTCAAACTGTTAAAAGCATATGATCAAAACTATACTATGCCTTCAGGAGACGGCAGAAAATTTAGGTATATGATGTTTAAAAAAAACTAACTTGAAAGGATTCGTTGGTAGTTCCTGTTATTGAAATTACACTCTAATTTTTCATATAGTCTCCTGTTAAAATCAGTAAAATAGAGTCACATTTCAAAATTATTTTACAAAAAGTAAAATTTAATCTAAGTTTCCATCTTAATAATTTTACTTTCCAAAAGGTATACCTTGTGAGACGAAAATTTCATAACGTATTTACTGGGCTAGAGAGCCGTATTTTCACATAAAAAGTGATCATAATTTACATTGACCTTTTGGAACATTTTATGTTACAGTTTTTGTAAGATAGAGTGTGGGAGGTGTTAAATGAAATACGGTTATGTGAGAGTATCAACTAGAGAACAAAATGAGGAGAGACAGATAAAGGCTCTAAGAGATCACGGAGTCACTGAAAGTCATATTTATACAGATAAGATCTCAGGGAAAAGCATGGATAGACCTGCATGGAATGAGTTACTTATAAAAGTTGTAGCTGGAGACACGATAGTGGTCAAGGAGTTAGACAGACTAGGAAGAAATTTGAAACAGATAAAAGACACCTATGAGCTTCTAGGTAAGAAGAAGGTGCATCTAGAGATATTGGACAATGAAGTTTTGTCTACGGCAAATAAAAATGAAATAGAGATAGATCTGCTACAGCCGATGTTAATTCACCTTCTTGGATATATCGCAGAGAAGGAGAGGGAAAAGCTACTAAAGAGGCAGCGTGAAGGTATAGAGGCTATGGAGATAAATGATAATGGTAAAAAGGTATCTAAGCGAACTAGAAGAGAGACAGGTCGACCTAGTAAGAGAGATGCCCTTACAAAAGATCAGGAGCGGCATATAGATGCCTGGATGAGCAAGAGCATAAAACTATCTGACTGCATAAAACTGACAGAGCTAAGCAAGGCAACGCTGTATCGGATAAAGCGTGAAAGAGTATAGAGGTCTCATTAGGACCTCTATTTTTTTATTCACCTTGAATTGTCTAGTTAACAGCACAAAATGATCCATAGATGTTTCTTCGATACGATATAAGTATCCAATGGAAATTTTCTATGAGTCATGAACAACTATTGCATTCAATTTAAGAATTCAGATTTTAATTTTTCCAATTTTTAAAAAAAGTTTCATATTTACTTATTTCCATTGGCCTAGCGAAATAATATCCCTGCATGGAGTGACATCCATATTTAGAAAGAAGATCTACCTGCTCTTTGCACTCTACACCTTCTGCTACTACTTGCAAGCTAAGTAACTCCGACATTTTTATAATTGCTTGGGTGAGTACAGAATTCCCGTTATCAGTAGTAATATCGGATATAAAGCTTCTGTCGATTTTAACTTTGCTTATGGGAAGCTTTTTCAAGTAGCTAAGCGAGGAGTATCCAGTTCCAAAGTCGTCAACTGAGATTTCAATTCCAATAGATCTCAGGTTCGTTAGAATGGAAATGGCCTCGTCTATATCATCCATGAACATAGTTTCAGTAATTTCTATTTCTAGAGACTTAGGAGAAATTGGGATATGCTTAAAAGCTTCTTTTATAGTTTGCAGTATCCTTCCCTCTTTAAAATGCAAGGCTGAGATATTTACTGCGATTTTCTGCCCTTTTATCCCCGATTTTTCCCAGGTATCTATTTGCTTACACGCTGTCATCAGTACCCATTTATCCAATTCAAAAATAAGTCCAGACTCTTCTGCTATAGATATGAATTCATCTGGATAGAGATAACTCTCTCCACCACGAATCCAACGAGTAAGAGCTTCTGCTCCTACTATTTTATTTTTAGATACGTCGATTTTAGGCTGGTAATAAAGCTCTAATTCATTATTTTTAATGGCCTGTCTAAGCTCAGCTTTTATGCTCTCTTTTCTTTTTATAGATTGATTAAGCTCCTCTGAAAAAAAACAGTAGCTGTCTTTACCTATGTTTTTTGCCTGGAACATTGCAGCATCGGCATTGTTTAAAAGTTTTTTTACTGTTGATCCATCATCTGGAAACACTGAAATACCAATGCTTGCTGAAATAAAATTTTCTCTACCTTCAATTTTAAAGGGGTGTTTCAAGTTTGACAATATTTTATTGGATATATCTGATAGCTGTTTAACGTCTGAAACTCCTTCAAGGATAATTATAAACTCATCTCCGCCTAATCGTGAGAGGTTACAGTTCTTTCCAAGGAAATTTTTTAAACGCTTTACCACCCTTTTTAAAAAGAGATCCCCTACATAGTGACCATGATCATCATTTATGTTTTTAAAGTTATCAATGTCTATGTAGAGCAGAGAGAATTTTGAGTTATTTTCAGATGCATTTAAAATTGATTCAAAAAGACTATTTATAAACATTTTACGATTTGGTAAGTTTGTCAGAGTGTCATAGTAAGCTAGTCTTTCAATGGTTTTTTCAGCTTCTCTACGTTTTGTAATGTCATGTATGGATCCATGTACAATATTACTTTGTGGGTCGAACTCAGCTAAAGAGTGGATTGATACGATATTTCCATTTTTTTATTTTTTATTTTGAATTCCACATCATATTGGAATCCTTTTTCAATCATATCTCTGAAAGCTTCCCTTTTTCTTTCTCTATATTCTGGAAGTACCATGTTTTCAATTTCATTATACTGATAAGGCCCGTATTCCACTCCGTATATTTTTTCCGCACCCTCAGAACCATACATGATTTTTTTATTTAAATCTAATTCCCAGTGTCCAAATCCCGCTAGCAGCTCAGCCTTTTTGTATCTTTTTTCATTGTCCAGAATATTTTCTATTGTTTTAAATGCAATTAAGGCGTTCCGTATTGAAAAATCCATCACAGAAACGTTAGCATTTTTAGTGATACACCCGTAACAGAAATTGCTTTGAAGTCTTTCTATCTCATAAGATTTTATTTCAGAGGTTAGATATATAAAAGGAATATCTTTAAGAGATAAAATATTTTTAATAAAAACGGAAGCATTTTTTATAGAGTCGATGTCAATTAGGACGATTTTTATAGAGTTATTTTTTTCATAAAGTTCAATCGTTTCTCTGTAGGATTTGGCAGGAATAACTTTATAGTTTAAAGTTCTCAGTATTTTAATTTGTCTTGCTGTATTTTCTTTATCTTTAGATATTAATAGAATCATAGTTTTTATTAGGCCCTTTCGTATTATATACTCATAATGTATAATTTGCGTTATAACTTTGGCACAGCAACTAATTTTAAAGAGCTATACTTATTTTGTCTTTACCACTTTTTTTGGAATCGTACATAGCCTTGTCCGCTCTATTAATTAATTCTTTCCAATTTTCATTTTTCTGATAAGACACTATTCCTGAACTTATACTAATTTTATTTTCATAAAGGAAATCATTCTTTTTCATTTTGGTGTTAATTCTTTCAGTTATTTCGAGGGCTTTTTCTGTTGATGTATCTTGATATAATATTATGAATTCATCCCCGCCATATCGGATAGCGTTGTCCGTCTCTCTTATAGAGCTTTTAATAAGTTTGCCCATAAATTCTAGAACTTCATCTCCTCTTTTATGACCATATTTATCATTTATATTTTTAAAGTTATCAAGATCGATAAATGCTATAGATATTTCTTTGTCAAATGCCAATGATTTTTTTATTAAGGTATCCAGATTTAATTCTAAGTAATGTCTATTATATAATCCGGTCAAATGATCGTGCATACTTTTATCTGATATAGTAGAACGAATCTTTCTTTGATTCATAAAAGATAAAATTGTAACTGTTGATATGGTCATCAAACCTATAGGCATCAAAATTTTATCCAAATTGGAAATAAAACCTTCCATTTCATATATTTCATCCATCACATTTTGAAATGATCCTGCGTAAAATAGAATAAATCCGAATATGATGAATCTATTGAAGTAATTTTTTCCGAGGTCGAACCTCACAAAGTATATCCATATAATAGGTTGGATACATATCAAAAGCTCACTAACAATATCCCATGAGGTAAAACCCACTAACTTTGGAAATGACATATCTGTGTATGTTAAAATTATTGTTACGATTAAACAAATTAAATATGATACTTTTGTCCTCTTGTCCATGTTTTACCCCTTTTATTTTTTTCGTGGTTATTCAAAATATATTCCATAATTAAAAAATGCCTGACCTATTTGGCCACGCAAAAAATAGAAAAACCTTTTTTTTTGCAACTGGCTGCCATTTTAAAGGCCCTATAGTTTTGCGTCCTAACATTTCCATTAGTTTGCCGAATATTTTTTGATAGTACCACTTTTCGACCATATAGGTCAAGTTTTTAATATACTTAACAGAAAGGTTCTACGATAACTTCATAAAAGATGAGAATCAATATAAATTTTTATAAATAAAAAAAAGGAAACATTTAAAAGTAGACGTAGTTTTAAATCGGACAACATTTTTAACAACTGTATCATAATTGGCAATCACTTCTCCCCGGAGTGGTTGTCTCCCCATCCTAAAGCCTAAATGGTTAAGTCAACCAATTTGTAGCGGCCAAAAATAATATAAAAATTTAATTAGTTTTAAATCAGACACCAATCAAATTTATGATAGATTGACAATCACTTTTCCCGGTAGTGGTTGTCCTTTCCTCCTATTCATTCCTTTATACTTTCCTATAAATTCAGATAGAAAAAAACTTCTATTTTTGGAGATTTACCCTTGAAAATATGACAGCCTTATTTGGATTTTAAACCTCTTTAAAACCGTCAGTCTCATGTTTATAAGGGTTGAATGGTTATATATGCGACGAAAGACAATATAAAACAGGTGGAAAATTTTAGATCCGTGCAAAAAATAAAAAATACTCCTCCAGTACCTAAGATGGAAGAGTATCATCAATTTATTCTTCTTTTAAAACTTTGTAAGCAGGATTTCCCAATATTTCTCTGACCACTATGTTTTTAATTTTTTTATCTTTCACATAGAAGTTTTCAAAGGCTTCGTGTGGACAAGATCCAAACGCTATACCGAGAATTTTAGCCTCTTTTTTGATTTTACCTTCTCTATCGATTATCTCATCATTTGAGTAAACTAAAAATTTTCTATAATAACTCTCCTCTTCAATGAGGTAATCATAGCAATAATCGTCTTATAGACAGCTGGAACCAACTTTTCCTTTCTCTATTTCATCTGCTATTTTTCTCAATATATCTGGTACTTTTTTTAAGTCTTTTCCGTACAACTGTACTATCGTTTTCACGTGTGAATCCTCCTATATAAAAGGTATTAACCCAAAGAATCTTAATTTTATTTTCAAAGGTGACCTACGGCTATTTTTGAAGTGAAAGATCTTTATAAAGCCTATCTCTTTTATTAGGATAATATTTTTATCGAATAATTGCAAGGTTGAAAACCATACAATTTTAATTTTTTTTAATGATAAATTTTCAAAAGTATAAAATTTAAGGCAGGTAAAATAAATGTATTTTCCGTAGTTGAGATGCCCGAGGGCTCGAAATAGGTTTTGTTTCATTTTACCGGATTGTAAAACCAGGTATCTCCGTAGAAAAAATAAAAAAAGTGATTTTAGGTGCTTTTTGAGGCTGTCACGTAGACTATGAGGGTTTTGTGGTATATACTAGTGTTGAAAAGCATATGGGTTTCAAGGAGGGAATATGTGCATACAGAGTGAGGCAGCACTTGAAAATAAACTACTAGAGCAACTGAAAGCTCAGGGATATGAACAAATTCATATAAAAGACGAAGATGAACTCAAAAGCAACTTTAGGAAACAGCTAGAGAAGCATAATAAGATAGAGCTTTCAGACAGGGAGTTTTCCAAGGTACTGATACACCTAGACGGTGGAAGTGTCTTTGACAAAGCCAAAAAGCTACGAGATAAGTTTGAACTGAAGAGAGATAACGACGATATATTTTACATAGAGTTTTTTAACTGTAAAGATTGGTGCAGAAATATTTTTCAGATATCCAATCAGATCTCTATGACAGGGAAGTACAAGAATAGGTACGATGTGACCATCCTTATAAACGGACTGCCTTTGGTACAGATAGAGTTAAAGAGAAGCGGCATAGAGTTAAAAGAAGCTTTTAATCAGATAAACAGATACCATAAGCACTCTTATAGAGGGCTTTTTAACTACGTCCAGCTATTTGTAATAAGCAACGGTGTAAATACAAAGTATTATGCCAACAATAAGACTCAGTCTTTCAAGCAGACCTTCTTCTGGACCGACATAGAGAATAAAAGGTATAGCAGACTGAACGAGTTTGCAGAGACTTTCCTGGATAAGTGTCACTTAGCTAAGATGATATCCAAATATATAGTTCTTCATGAGTCTGATAAGATTCTTATGGCTCTGAGGCCCTATCAGTATTTTGCAGTTGAGAAGATTGTAAATAGGGTAGAAAACAGCCCTACAAAGAACGGATACATATGGCACACAACTGGATCAGGGAAGACCCTAACATCTTTTAAGGCCAGTCAGATTATCACCCAGAATAAGAATGTAGACAAGGTAATGTTTGTAGTGGATAGAAAGGATCTAGACTACCAGACCATAAAAGAGTTTGATGCATTTTCAAAGGGTTCTGTAAATGGCACAGATGACACAGGGCACCTTGTAAAACAGCTGACCGACGATAAGACTAAGCTTATTATTACAACTATTCAGAAGCTAAATAATGCCATAAGCAAAGGACATTTACAGAGGAAGATGGAGGTTGCTAAAGACAAGAGAATGGTATTTATCTTTGACGAGTGTCACCGTAGTCAGTTTGGAGGAACAGCAACAACTAAAGGAACTCACCAGAAGATAAAAGAGTTCTTTAGCAATAAGCAGTTCTTTGGATTTACAGGAACTCCTATCTTTGCTGAGAATTCAATAAAAAATAAAACTACTGTAGATCTCTTTGACGAGTGCCTGCATAAGTATGTAATAAAAGATGCCATCAACGATGACAACGTTTTAGGATTCTCGGTGGAGTATTATAATACTTTTAAGTCTCACCTCACTGATGAAGAGGGGAATGATTTACCTGTAGACGATATTAGGGTAGAGGGAATAGATACCAGAGAGGTATTCAGAGCTGAGGAAAGATTAGACGGGGTAGCAGAATTTATTATAAACAACCATGCTAGAAAGACTTACGGTAAGGAATTCACCTCAATATTCGCAGTGGACTCGGTGGAATCTCTTTTGAAGTATTACAACATATTTAAAAGCAAAGACCACAATCTAAAGATAGCAACGATATTTAGCTACCAGGCTAATGAAGAAGATCCAGACGCAAATGGCTACACAGAAGAAGAGGAAGAGAAAACAGGACTTCATACCAGGGATAAGCTGGATATGATTATAAAAGACTACAATGAAACTTTTGGTGACAACCACGACCTCAACAGAGAAAACGGATTTAACGCCTACTATGTGGATATCTCCAAGAAGGTAAAAGACAGAAAGATAGATCTCCTTCTTGTTGTGAACATGTTTCTAACAGGTTTTGACAGTAAGAGCTTAAATACCCTTTATGTGGACAAGAATCTTAAACACCACGGTTTAATACAGGCATTCTCAAGAACCAACAGAATTTTAAACGAGAAGAAGAAGCACGGGAATATAGTGTGTTTCAGAAATTTAAAAAAGAGGACAGACGAGGCAATTACCTTGTTCTCTAACAAGGATGCCATTGAAACTGTACTGATGAAGCCCTATGAGCACTATGTAGAGGATTTTAATAAGCATATCCTTGAACTTTATGATATAGCA
This sequence comes from Ilyobacter polytropus DSM 2926, assembly GCF_000165505.1. Lineage (NCBI taxonomy): Bacteria > Fusobacteriati > Fusobacteriota > Fusobacteriia > Fusobacteriales > Fusobacteriaceae > Ilyobacter > Ilyobacter polytropus. The sequence goes on from NC_014634.1 coordinate 50,571, forward strand.
CCAACTGTAGATTCTGTAGACTATCTACAGAGTGAAGACGATAAGGCGAAATTTGTCCAGGCATACAGAAACCTTCTGAGGCTTATGACTAGACTGTTTTCATTTAATGAATTTTCCTTTGACTACCTGCATATGGGAAGACAAACTTTTGAAGACTATAAGAGCAAGTATCTGGACATCTACGAATATAGAAAAGGAGATAAGGAAAAAGTCTCTATATTGGATGAATTGGATTTTGAAGTGGAGCTAATAAGGCGTGATGATGTAAACGTGGCATATATTATGACTCTTCTAAAGGATTTAGATACAGGAAGTGCAAGCTTTGTGAAAGACAAGGAGTTTATCCTAAGAACTATGGAGGGCTCTGAGGATCTACGTAGCAAGAGGGAGCTAATAGAGAAGTTTATAGAGGAGAATCTTCCGCATATTGATGATGGCGGAGATGTGGAAAGTAAATTTGAAGAGTTCCTCGTTGCAGAAGAGGAACGAGAGGTAGATGCCTTTGTGGCACAGGAGAATCTCCATAGAAGTAAGGTAGAAGAAACCATGGAAGAATACAGGTATTCCAACAAGATGCAGCGTGACTTTATCAAGGCTGCCTTTATACGGAAGCCACCTTTGAAAGAAAGAAAGGTTAAAATTCCAATGATTGCAGATAAAATAAGGGAGATAATACACAAGTATACCTGGTGATAAGAAGTAATTCCTAATAATTCCAGGGCAGAAGGGAGAGTTCAGAGTGATCAGAGACTGGAAATACACAAAGAATTCAAATAAAAGAAGAAGACTCGAATTAAAAAATGAAGGTAACTGCTGGAAAATAGACCTTATAAAATACAATGACACAAGCAGAGAAACCTTCTCAGCAGAGGGATATGTTATTTTGGAATCTACTGGAGAAAAAACCTTGATTCTTCCTAAAATAGGAGATGGTAAAAAAGAATTTTCACTAAAGCAGGTAGTTCATAGATTAACGAAGATGATAAAAGTGGACAAGATAAAAATAAAGTGACATAGAAGCTTAGTTTAAGAAGATTTCTACAATTTATAGATAAAATAAGGAGTTATACGTTATAAATAACTTATTAAAACATAAAGGATATGCACAGATATTTTGTAGAAATTATGTAAGAAGCATGCTAAAAAGCGTTACGAATCCATTCTTTTAACTTGCTTCGAGATTAAATTTAGAAGGAGGTTATTTATGCAAGAAGACGTTAATAGTGATCTAGTCCCTATTATTGATATCGTAAAAAGTATAAGGAAACTCTCTCAGTTGGCTGAGGGCTACAACACCTCAACAGAATTTTATAATTCTATGGATAAATTAACTTTTCAAAATTCCATTGAACTACTTATAAATATAGGATCAGCTTCTAAAAATGTCAGCAATGAAGTAAAAGAAAAATGTCCTGAAGTTCCTTGGCATGTGATAAAAAACTTCATAGAAGTTAGAGAGGAGGATTGCACAATATTGAACAGAGCGGTTATTTTCGATTTAATTAAAGATAAGCTGCCATACATAGCTGGAGCTTTAGAGGATTTAACTAAAAACTAATGGAACTTTGTTTAAGGGGGGGTATGCCTCTCTTTTTTATTTGCCGTGTTTCCATATGTGGTGGAATGGTATATACTGTTAGTGTGATTGATCTTATAAAAATTGTATTTTAAGGAGAAAAGCATGTCAGAACATAAACAAGAACTGGAAAAAAGGCTTTGGGCCATAGCAAACGAGCTGAGAGGTAATATGGGTGCAGATGAATTCAGAGATTACATTCTGGGTTTTATATTCTTTAAGTTTCTTTCGGAGAAGATGGAGAACTTCGCAAAGAAAGAGTTAGAAGTAGAGGGGATAAGTTTTGCAGATGCTGTAAAAGACCCTGAGATAATGGAAGACCTGAAAGAGGAGGCTATGGAATCACTAGGGTATTTTATAGAACCTCGTCACCTATTCCACAACATAGCAGCAAGAGCAAGAAGCAGAGAGATGATTATAGAGGACCTTATAAAGGCGATGAAAGAGGTAGAAGAGTCTGCACTGGGTCATGAGAGTGAACAAGACTTTACAGGATTGTTTGAAGATGTGGATTTAACATCTACCAAACTAGGAAGAACGGTGGAACAGAAGAACAGGCTAATATCAGAAGTAATAAAGCACTTAGACGAGATAAACTTCAAGTTTGAAGATACAGAGATGGACGTTTTGGGAGATGCCTATGAGTATCTGATCGGAGAGTTTGCAAGTGGTGCAGGGAAGAAAGCAGGAGAGTTCTATACACCGCAGCAGGTATCTAAAATACTAGCTAAGCTTGTAACCCTTGGGAAGGAAAAGATCAAAACTGTATATGACCCTACATGCGGATCGGGATCGCTGTTACTTAGGGTATCAAGGGAGAGTGATGTGTCCTTTTTCTACGGGCAGGAATTAAATACCACCACATACAACCTGGCACGTATGAATATGATCTTGCATGACAAAAAATTCAGTGACTTTGAAATAGAACAGGGAGACACTCTAGAAGACCCACACCACCTGGATAAGAGATTTGAAGCTGTGGTTGCTAACCCGCCATTTTCAGCAAAATGGTCGGCAAACCAGACTTTCTTATCAGACGAGAGATTCAGTGCCTACGGAAAATTAGCACCTAAGACCAAGGCTGACTTTGCCTTTGTGCAACATATGATACACCAGCTGGATGAAAACGGAACTATGGCAACTGTACTTCCTCACGGAGTATTATTTAGAGGTGCAGCTGAGGGAGTTATCAGAAAATACCTCATAGAAGAGAAGAACTATCTGGATGCAGTGATAGGACTTCCTGCCAACATATTCTACGGAACATCAATCCCAACGTGTGTGTTGGTGTTTAAGAAGTGCAGGGAGAATCCTGAGAATGTGCTGTTTATAGATGCCAGCAATTACTTTGAGAAGGCAAAGAACCAGAACTATTTACGAGATGAAGATGTGGAAAGAATCATAGATACTTATAGGAACAGGACTGAAATAGAGAAGTTTTCACACGTTGCCACAATGGCAGAGATCAAGGAGAACGATTATAACCTAAATATACCTAGGTATGTAGACACCTTCGAAGAAGAGGAGCCTGTGGATCTGGCGGAAGTTGCTAAAGCGATAAAGGCCTTGGACAAGGATATACTCTCTATAGATGAAGAGATCAAAAAATACTGTGATGAGCTTGGTATCGAAGCTCCAATGATATAGGGTAATGCATCAGACAGCGTCTGACCAATTGAAAAATTTTATAAACATTAAATCAGCAGACACTGTCTGCTATTTTAAAAAGCGAGGTAAGTATGGTACGAGAAAATAGATTGGAGCCAAAGTTGAGATTTCCTGAGTTTAATGGTGAGTGGCAAAATATAAAATTAAAAGATAGTTATACTTTGATTTCAGGGCAACATCTAGGACCCGATGAATATTCTCAAGAAGAAAACAAGACACCTTATTTTACAGGTCCATCTGATTTTACAAATAAAACAGATGAAATTTCAAAATGGTCTCTGGTTAATGGAAAATTAGCTCAAAAACATGATGTCCTCTTTACTGTTAAAGGAAGTGGAGTAGGCTCTTTAATGTATCTGAACTTAGAAAGTGTTATGATAGGAAGACAGCTAATGGCTATTCGTTCTAGAATTTCATCCACTAAATTATTATCTCATTTCTTACCTAAGAAAAGAGAATATTTTGAAAAATTGGCAAGCGGAAATATGATACCGGGGCTTTCTAGAGAAGACATACTCTCTTTAAATTTATCGCTTCCCACATCCCCAGAACAGCAGAAAATAGCCTCTTTCCTCACCTCTGTGGACAGCAAGATCGAGAAGCTGGAGAAGAAGAGGGAACTCATGGCCGAATACAAAAGGGGAGTAATGCAGAAGATATTCTCACAGGAGATAAGGTTTAAGGGCGAGGACGGGAAAGAGTACCCTGAGTGGGTGGAATTACCCCTAGGTGATTTGGTTATAATCTCAAAAGAAAAATATAACCCTTTAAGAGATAAAGAAATTTATAAATGTATTGAGCTAGAAAATTTATCACAGGAAACCGGTAAACTTTTAGGTTATTTCAATTCATCCCAACAACAGAGTATAAAAAATAAATTTAATAAGGGTGATATTCTTTATGGAAAACTAAGACCTTATTTGAAAAAATATTACAAGGCTGATTTTGATGGCGTTTGCTCTTCAGAAATATTAGTTTTAAAGGGTAAAAAACTAGATAATAATTTTTTGTATCAATTGATAAAGACTTTTAAATTTAATAGTATTGCTAATGTTTCGTCTGGCTCTAAAATGCCAAGAGCTGATTGGGAGTATATGAAGGAAATCCTATTTAAGTATCCATCAATTTTGGAACAACAGAAGATAGCCAACTTCCTGTCAGGGATAGACAAGAAGATAGAGCTGGTGGAGCAGGAAACGGAACAGGTAAAAGAGTTCAAGAGAGGGCTGTTGCAGCAGATGTTTGTGTAAAACTATTAGAGACTCCGTTATGGGAGTCTCTTTTTGTTATGAATAAGGTAAATTTTACGCCGGCGGAACAATAATATAATTTAGCTTTAAGGCCTAGCTCCTTTTTTCCCGAATTTTTTCACCAATCACATATTTAGCTCAACAAAAAAGAGATAATATCAAGCTATAGAATACCTTGATATTAAAGAGATAGCCCGTCAGTAAAAATTCCTTAGCGTTATAAATCCGCATTTTCCTGAGGGAGTGTGAAGTTTTTTCTGTAAATGGATAAATAGCTTCCTGTCATAACGTTAAATTTAATAGATTTTTCATAAATCTATATATTACTAGCATAGTATTAAAATTTTAGCATGTCAAGAAAACCCTTTAAACTAGGGCGGATTTGACATGCTATTTTTACTCTGGAAGTCTTCCTTCATACATAATTGAAAGCTCTCCATAGACTTTACCCCAGCCCCTCAGAGGAATCTTCCATTTTTTACTTGCTTGCTTTGTAGCTAAATATAATGCTTTCAGAAGGGCTTGATTCGATGGAAATACACTCCTTTGTGCGTTCGGCGCTTGTATGTGCTATTAAGGCTCTCTATGGCATTAGTGGTATAAATAACTTTCCTAACCTCTGGAGAGAATTTGTAAATAGGTGTTAGAACGTTCCAGTTCGTTTCCCAGCTCTTCATAGAATTAGGATATTTCACTTGCCACTTAGTCTTAACCTCTTGTAAAAGATCGTATCCGACCTCTTCTGTAGGAGCTGTATATATTGACTTCAAATCACAAGCAAACCTCTTTTTTTCCTTATGAGATACATATTTTAAAGTATTTCTAACTTGGTGAACGATACACCTCTGATACTCGGTATTAGGGAATGCTATTTGGATACTCTCTTTGATCCCACTTAGACCATCAGCACACATAATCAAGATGTCTTTGACACCTCGATTTTTGAGTTCATTAAGCACACCAAGCCAGTATTTACTACTTTCATTTTCACCAATATATAGCCCTAACACTTCTTTTTTACCATCTTTACTAATACCTAAAACAACATAAGCAGCTAATTTTTTTATTACTTTTTCATGCCTGACTGAGAAGTGAACCGCATCAATGAAAACGATTGGATATATATCATCTAATGGCCTATTTTGCCACTCCATAATCTCAGGTAAGATCTTGTTAGTAATGTTAGAAACAAAGCTTTCGCTTGCTTCAAACCCATATATTTCTTCAATTTGATCTGAAATTTGTCTAGTAGTTAGTCCTCTAGCATACATTGAAATAATCTGATTTTCAATGTGTGATATATCTTTTTGTCGCTTTGGAACGACTAAAGGCTCAAATGAACTCTCACGGTCCTGCGGAACTGAAAGGTTAATTTCTCCTTGATGACTTCTAAGTTTCTTACTCTTATGCCCATTCCTAGAATTAGTAGAATCACTAATTTGTCCTTTTTCATAGCCAAGATGTTCATCCATCTCAGCTTCAAGCATCTTTTTGATTCCATCGCCAAGTAAGTCTTTTGGAGCTTCTTGTAGATCATCAGTAGATTTAATATCGTAATTTTCAAAAAGAAGATTGAGAGCCATCTCTCTTCCTGGTATCAATTTTTCTTTTTTTGCCATAATAAAAAGCCTCCTTAAGATAATATATTTATTACCACAGGAAGCTAATTATTGAAATCTATTTACAGACTTTTTTGCACACCCTCTTTCCTGACGGGACCCCCTATAGTATTACTTTTTATATTCTTTTAATTCACCAATACCAGAGAAATAAAACATGTCTTCAATTATATTGCGAGTCTTATCAGGGTTGTAGGCATTATAATCAGGATTCAGAATTGCATATAAAACTCCAACTTCGATGGATCTGATAAACTTAAGATTATATATTATAGTTTCAGAATTGATACATTCAAATCTTACAAACCTATCTAAATAAGTATCGCTTAAATATGATTTTGAGTACCTAATATCACCTTCCTCGTTTATAACTTTAAAAATAGGTCCTATAAGATTATAAGTTTCTACCCTTTCTGGACTAGGGTTTCCTCTTGATTCTTTTGTTCCTCCTATCCAAGAACCTGCGATTTTCTTTTTTGCTGGTATACGTCCTATTTCAATACCTTGTTTACTAAGTTCCTCTTCTGCTTTTATCATGCTTAACCTCCTAAAAATACTTAAAAATTTAGCTAAAGTTAATAATTTATGTATTATTTTTTAAGAATATCTTTTATAAATTAATCCATGGCATAGGTAACCCTTCTATACCATACTTTTCAACTACATCTACAGCACTCTATTTGAATTTCATTTAAAACTTTCGTCTTCTATCTCGTGCATTTTAATTAAGGATATTAACCCTGCTAAGGTAGATTCAGCTCCTTGATTTTTGCTTACTCCGTGAGAATCCAATCCATCTCTACACCCACCATCATCATAGTTATATATAGGTATTTTTAGATCATTTTCTCCCAAAAACCATGCCATACATTTTTTACATTCATTTAGCCACCATGGGTCCTTTGTAGTTTTATATACGTGTAAGCAAGCATTGAGTAAGCACATAGCCTCTACTGGTTGCTGACCAAATACAATTTTTTCTCTATCTTTAGCAAACCAACCCTCATTTCCTATTACAGAAAGGTGTCCCTCTGGAGCGGTTTGAATTTCCAGTAACCATTTCAGAGACTGAATTCCTGTGTTATACATGTCCTTATCATCTATCGTTTCGCCAGTTATTATTAAAGCATGGGGTAAAATTCCATTAGAATAGGTAATGGTTTCCTCGCACCAAAGCCAATCACTGGTTACTGTTTTCTTGTATAGGCTATGAATTTTTTCAGCTAAAATTCTTTTAATTAATCTTTTTTCCAAGTCTTCCGAATTTACTTCTAGATATGCCGACAAACCAAGTACTGTAAAAGCCCAAGCTCTAGGAGATGTGAAATCTCTCACCACAGAAAGTGCATATATGAACAGATCTATAGCATTGGAACGGATAGATTCATCCATTATATTTTTAATTGTAACTCCTAGTGCCCAAAGAGCTCTTCCGTGAGAATCTTCACTGCCTATATTTTCTTGCCACCTTCTGTCGTAAGACATTAAGTTTGCAAATCTATTTGTCTTTTCATCAAAGGAATAATTTAAAAAAGCCAAATACTTCTTAATAAAAGGATATATACTCCTATCTCCTCTAAGCTTGTAATACATCGATGCAACGATTAGTGCCCTGGCATTATCATCTACACAATATCCATGATTTAAATCTGGAATAGTATATTTTGCATGTTGAAGTATTCCTGTATCATCGGTCAATATTTTTAGATGAGATAAGTCTATCTCGGGTAATTCATAAGATATTCTTTTTGACCTTCTTTCATCCTCTGATTCATATTTTGGAGATATATTGATATTCTTTTTCTCTTTGCACTCCACTATGACCTTCAAATAACTCTTGGCAACCTCCGACCAAATCATAGATCTAACATAATTATAAGCCTTTCTTCTTATATTTTCACGCTTCTCTGAATCTGATAATAATATGTTTATTTCTCTAGCTAAGCTTTCTGAATCTCTAAAGGGTACTAATATCCCTCTTCCTTCTGCTAAGAGTTCTTCAGCGTGCCAAAATGGCGTAGATACAACTGCTGCCCCTGACCCAAGAGCATAGGCTAATGTTCCAGAAGTTATCTGTTCTTTATTTAAATATGGTATAGAGTATACAGTAGATGTTTTTATATAGCTTACAAGAGTCTCTTGGTCTACAAATTTATTATGAAAAACAACATTTTTTTCTAAGTTTAAACTTCTTATCAGTTCTTTTAATTTTTCTCTATATACATCTCCTGTTTTCTTTACAATATTAGGATGTGTTTTCCCCAAGATTAAATAAACCGCATTAGGATTTTTCTTTATAATAGCTGGCATTGCTTTGATCATAAATTCCAGACCCTTGCCAGGACTTAAAAGACCAAAGGTAAGAATAATTTCTTTTCCTTCTAAACCTATTGCATCGTTGTATATACCCTGATCCTCATAAGTGGTGTTTGGTATTCCGTGGGGAATAAATACCACAATTTCTTGAGGAATACCGTATACTCTAGTCAGTATGTCGAAAGCTTTTCTACTCATTACCAATAGTTTTTCAGAGTATTTAGCCAAATCATTCATTACTTTTCTTTGCTCAAAACTTGGATTTTCCAATACAGTATGAAGGTTGGTTAAAACAGGTATATCTAACCTTTTCATCAGTTCTATGATGTATTCACCATCTGCACCGCCATAGATTCCATATTCATGCTGAATAACTACAGCTCTATAATTATTCCCGTTCAGATATTGAGCTACTTTAATATATTCTTCCATGTTACCTTCTTGAATTGTTAGTTTTACTTCAGAAGGATAATTATAACCTTCTTCTTTGTCATTCATAGCTATATTTATTAATCCATTTTCCCCACGTAATTCATTGGTTATTGCCTTACTCAGATCTGTTGTAAAAGTGGCTATTCCACACTGTCTTGGGAGATAATTCCCTATAACACATATTTTTTCTTGTCCATTTATAATCTTATTTATCATTTTTCCAACTCCCTAGTTTATCATGTAATCCAGTAATTCCTTTACTGAAATTAAAACTATTCCTGAATTTGTGTCTGACATTGCATAAGGAATGATTAAATTATCTCCATGGATGATTCCTCCGCAAGAGTAAACTACATTTGGAACATACCCATTTCTTTCGCTTTCTAACGGTTCTAAAATTGGTTTACTGGTCGCCCCTATTACTTTTCTTGGATCCTCTAGATCCAATAGGATTGCTCCTATACAATAATTTCTCATAGCCCCAACACCGTGAGTTAAAACTATCCATCCTCTATCTGTTTCTGTCGGAGACCCACAGTTCCCAATCTGCATAAATTCCCAATCATATTTAGGTCGTCTTAGCAGCTCAGAAGTTTCCCAAAAATGAATGTTTTCAGAAGACATTATATATAGATTTTCTCCATCAACTCTAGAAAGCATTACATATTTCCCATTGATTTTTCTTGGAAAAAGAGCCATCCCTTTATTAGCTGCATACTCTCCGTTTAACGTTATAGCTTTATAGCTAAAGAAATCTTTAGTTTCCAATATTTGGGGAAGAATCTTAATTCCATTATAGGCCGTATACGTAGCGTAATAAACTACCTCTCCATCATCATATTTAAATCGTACAAACCTTGCATCTTCTATTCCATTACTTTCATTTTGTGAACTAGGGAATACGATCCTTTCGGATAATTTTTGATCTATTTTAAACTGTAGCTCATAATTAGATTCTGCCAACCATAATATGGTGTCTTTTAGATCATGATTTTTTTTTTCTGGTGATATATTTAAAAGATCCCGGAGCTCAGATAAACTGAATTCATCTGATAGTTGTTCTTTTAGATTTGATAAGGAACTACAGTCTTCATTCATTTCATTTAATTTACAAAAGAATATATCTTTTTTATATACAGGATTTTTCACGGCTATTGCCCTTTCTACAAAGGGACTCACCTCGTCAAATTCAAAGTTGCCTTCTTTATCTACCATTCCGCCCCTAAACTCTATAGAGGATAGGTGTCCCTCTCCTACTGCCCTAAAACTTAATATAAATCTTATACTCCCTTCTGGAACTTGAGTTTGATCTGGATGTTTTACAATAGATGGATTAAAAAAAGCTGCTGATTGAACTGTATACTCTTGGGAAAAATAAGCTCCCAGAAGAGCTCTTTTCACCTCACTTATCCTTTGATTCGAAGGAATATGCTCTTTTATTCTATTATAGTGTTTATCCAGTGCATCCCAGATATTTTTATGCCTTCCTGAGAAGTTTTCTATTGTATCCTGTAAAATATTATTGGCTTCCTCATCTGATAAGTTTAAAACGTGATTTATGATATTATCTATACGTCCTTCACCTGAAGGTATATGAGATTTTATAATTACTCTTGATGGATCTGGTCTAAATATCTTGTCTATCCTCCTTACATTTAATTTTCCCATTTTAATCCCTCTCCTTTAAACACATATCTATTAACTTATTTATATTGGCTTCTCCTACACACATGACACTGTCGGCACCGCCCCAATAAATCTTCAGAGTCCCATCCCCTTCGTCCACTGCTCCACAGGTAAAGACTACGTTGGGCACATAGCCTGTTACTTCCCAGGGATCTTCTGGCTCCAAGATCCACTCATCTGAAACTCCCAATACAATAGATGGATCCTCCAAATCATGAAGTGCTACCCCAAGTCTGTAAACAGATCCTGACATGGTTTTAAATACACCATGATATATATTTAGCCATCCTTTTTCAGTCTTTATAGGAGTAGTTCCAGGTCCTATCTTCATCTCATCCCAGTGGTATTTATGGGGCTGCATTATTAATCTAGATCTTCCCCAATGTACCAAATCCGGTGAATAAGATATCCAGATAGACCATTTAGATATCTCTGAATGAGGTCTATCCAACCTCACATACTGTCCGTCTATCTTTTGGGGGAAAATAACTACATTTCTTAGATCCGCCTGGGTAATAAGAGCGACTCTTTCTATCTCTGTGAAATCACGAGTTTTTGCAAGGGCTATTCTGACTCCATATTTAGAATAGCAGCTATAAGTTAAAAGGTGTTCACCGTCGATTTCACTAATCCGGAGATCTTCTACACCGTATTCCTCATACTGAGAAAATATTGATTCCTTTTGCTTACATGGTGTTAAAAAAGGTTTCGATTCCACTTTAAAATCATAACCATCATCACTTTTAGCCATTCCTATAATAGATCTTCCATTTAGCAGGTGGGAACGAAATAGCATAATATATTTATTTTTATATTTGACAATCCCTGCATTATGAACTGTAGCTACAGGATATGGCACGTCATCTTTAGTCAATATAGGATTTTTTTTATATCTTACCACCACTTCTTTCTTCACATATTTCCTCCTCGTTCTTCGAGGATTTTTTCATAGACCTTTATATATTTATCCACCATTCGGTCTACTGAAAATTTTTCCTCCACAATCTCTCTACATCTTTTTCTGTCAATGCTTGAGATGTTCTCCAAGGCTCTTAGAGCTCCGTCTACATCATTCACAATAAACCCATTGACACCATCCTCTATAAGTTCAGGCATACTACCTTTGTTATATGCTATTACAGGTGTCCCACAAGCCATCGCTTCAACGACAGATAATCCAAAGGGTTCTTGGAAGTATATAGGGTGAAGAAGGGCCAGTGCTCCGCCTAACAACTTATCTCTCTCTTCAGGTCCAACACTTCCTATATAGGTGATCTGTTCATTCAGATGGGGCTCTACTTCATCTTTAAAATACCCTTCATCTTGAATAATTCCTGCCATGATGAGTTTTTTATTGGATCTCTTAGCAGTCTCAATAGCTTCCTTTGGACCTTTATCTCTATGTAATCTTCCGAAAAATAACAGATAATCTTCAGGTAGTTCTCTATATGTAAATTGATTTAAATCTATTCCATGGTGTACAGTACCAATATAATTCAAACCACTATTCCTATCCGAATTGCTTATCGAAACATAGTAGGTTCTTTTGTTATATTTTTCATACACAGGGAGTATTTTTTCAGAAGAAAATCCGTGTATTGTAGTAAGTACTGGCGTCTCAACTAAACCACTATATGTCAACGGGAGAAAATCAAAATTGTTATGTATAATATCAAATTCATCGGCGCTCTGAAATACATTAGCTATATGCAGACCTTCCCAGACTTTAGGATCTATATTTTTATCCTCTTCATATCCGACTTGACATACTGATCTCAATTCTCCTTCTGTTATAGATTCCCCTGTTGCAAATAGGGTTACATCCACTCCTCTTTTTACTAAACCCTCACAAAGTAAGGAAACAACACTTTCCCAAGGACCATAATGTCTTGGAGGGGTTCTCCAAGCTATGGGGGAAATCAAAGCCACCCTCAACGGAGTCTTTTTCTGAATTTCATCACTTCTTCTATTTTTATTCACCTTAAACCACCTCATTTTTAATTCTTTCTGATCCATTTCATACAAAAAAAATGATTGTTTCTTTCTTGAATAATGATTAGAACTTAATTTTAATTGCATTGATTGTTGAGAATCATATATTTTTTGACTTTCATACAGTTTATTTAAATAATTATAGACCAAATCTATAATTCAGAATAATATAGCCATATATTTAATTAAAAGGAGCCAAAGAAAAATGATATATGGATATTGCAGAGTAAGTACAAAGCATCAGAACCTACAGAGAAAGGTAGATGCACTGATTGACCACGGAATAAATCCAAGATTTATATTTTCAGATAAATATAGTGGAAAGACTTTGGACAGAGAAGGTCTTAATGAGCTATTAGCGATATTGAAACCTGGAGATATACTGGTTGTAAAGGAGATTGACAGGCTCTCTCTAAAATAAATATTCTGAGAGTCTGTTTTCATATTTAATTGCCAATTGTCCAAGAATCTGATCCCAACCTCTTTTAAAACTCCTATCCCATTTTTTATCCAGATCAATTACCACAAGATATAGCTGTTTTAAAAGAGACATATCCGTAGGAAAGACTCCTTTGGATTTAGTAACCTTTCTAAACTGCCTGTGGACGTTTTCTATCATATTGGTTGTGTACATGACCTTTTTAATTTCTTCTGTATATTCATAGAATGCACTCAATTGACTCCAGTTCACTTCCCAGCTCCTTAGAGCGTATGGATATTTGAATTTCCAGGAATCCTTGATAGTATTAAGGGCAGTTAGTCCTGCTTCTTCACTTGGGGCGGTATAAATAGATTTTAAGTCATGCGCAAAAGATTTTCTGTCTTTGTAGCTTACATATTTTAGCGTATTCCTTATTTGGTGAACTATGCACCTCTGGATCTGAGCCTGTGGAAATACACTCAGAATAGCATTATCAAATCCGTTCAGACCATCTACAGAAGCGATTAAGATATCTTTTACCCCTATATTTTTAAGATCAGTCATTACTGATAACCAAAATTTGGAGGTCTCATTCTCAACTATATATATTCCTAAAATTTCTTTTCTTCCTTCTAAAGTAACTCCTAATACAACGTAGGCAGCCTTTTTAACAATCCTATTCTCCTCTTTGACTGAATAGTGGACTGCATCAAGGAAAATGAATGGATATACAGGATCAAGAGGTCTACTCTGCCATTCCTGAATAAGAGGAATTAGTTTATCTGTTATTCTACTAACACTCTCTGCAGACACTTCAAATCCATAGATATCCTGAACATGAGAGCTGATATCCCTAGTACTCATTCCCTTTCCATAGAGCGATAGAATATTATCTTCCAATTTAGAGATATCTCTTTGATGTTTTTCAACAATCTTAGGCTGATATGCACCTTCTCTATCTCTCGGAACGAGGAGATCAATGGTTCCAGAGCTTGATTTAACAGTTTTCTTATACTTACCATTTCTAGAGTTAGTAGTGGATTTGTTGGCTAAATCATACTTAGAATATCCAAGCTCTTCTTCAATTTCAGCTTCTAAAGCTTCCTGAATAGTGTCTTTAAAAATATCCTTTAAAGCTTCTTCGATATCCTTAATAGATTTAAAGTTTCCTTTTCTAACAAAATCTCTAACAAGTTCCTTCGGTAATCTAGCCATAAAAAAATCCCTCTCTTAATTACATAGATACAACAGTATCATTCAGTAATCAAGAGAAGGACTCAAAAACACAAAAATATTTACACTACCGAAAAGAGACTAAAGAACTTATGATTAGATTCATAAAGCAGGATATAGGGCTGGTATGTCTAGATACGCCATATCTAAAGGAGTTCATAATAGGGGTCCCGTCAGGAAAATGCGGATTTACAACGCTAAGGGATTTTTCATGATGGGCTATCCCTTTAATATCAAGGGCTTATAATGGTTTTCGTGAACAAAAATTGGTATACCCACAATCCTTTAATTACTGCTCCGGAAAATGCGAATTTACAACGTTAAGGAATTAATTTATCCTTTTAATTCCTTATTTTTTAAGAGTTTTCGGTATATTGAGGCTTTAGAAATATTTGTTATTTCACAAATCTTCTTAACTGTCATATTACCTTCATGATACAGTTTTAAAGAATAATTCATTCCAGCATGATCGGCATGATACTTTTTAACTCGTCCTTTGTATTTACCTTCTTTTTTAATACCTTCACGTTGTCTCATCTTAATTAAATCTCTTTCTAATTGATTAACACCCGCCATAATTGTTATTAGAAATTGGCTGTATGGATTGTATTTAGACAGATTTAGCCACGTATCTTTTAAAGAAATTAAAAAAGCCTTCTTTTCACGTATTTTATTGATCAAAGTAAATAAATCTTGAGTGCTTCTTGTTATTCTGGTCAAATCGGTTACATAGATTGTGTCACCAGCTTTTAAATTCTCTAACATTTTTTGTAGCTCTTTTCTGTTAGTTGTAGCACCTGAAACTTTTTCTTGAAAAATTAAATCCATTCCAATTTCTTTTAGTTGCTGTAGCTGTCTTTTCAAATTTTGATTTTCAGAACTTACACGAATATAGACTATTTTTCTCAAGATTTAACCTCCTTCTTTGAGACAAGTCTTGTGAGACTCTATAAATCCTTATTTTACCAGGGTTCAAATAATGCATCAATAGAGTATTACTCTAGCTATACACTGTAGCTGTTTGGATAGGCTACAATAAGTTGGACAGTTTTCTTAAGGTCATATAAAATAAATGTATTTTTCGTAATTGAGATGCCCGGGGCTCGAAATAAGTTTGGTTTAACTTCGTTGAATTATAAAACCAGGTATCTCCGTAGAAAAAAAATAAAAAAAAGTACATAGTTCTCCATGAATCTGACAATATTCTTATGGCACTGAGACCCTAAATGTAGATAAGGCAGAATATAGCTTCTCAAGAAAGATAAACAGATAAAGAAAAACAAGGACTGAGAGATCGAAGGGTTAAGATTCCATTGGTTACAGAAACCATCAAGGATATCATTGCCAGGTTTACCTGGTAAATAAAGGATTTCTGAGATATAATATATTTAAAGATTCAATGAAGGGAGGGAATGTTATGTCGCCAAATGTTGTCGATTTAATAATGGAAGTTTTGGAGAAAATAGATAAAGATTTTGTATACATCTTCGGATCTGTAGCCAAAGGAATAGAAAATGACAACAGTGATATAGACATTGCTTTTTATTCTAGAAACAGTTACGAACCCTTTGAAATTTTTATGTTGGCCCAGAGTATAGGGAAAGCATTAAAAAGAGAGGTAGACTTTATCCAACTAAAGAATTCTTCAACAGTTTTTCAAAAAGAAGTTGTGGAAAATGGAATATTGATTTATGAAAAAGATCCTATCAAGAGAGAAGAATTTGAGATATTGGTGTTTAAGAAGTACGCAAGACTCAATGAGGAGAGAAGGGAAATTATCAACGACTATGGAGCTGACCTATGATAGATGATATTATTATAAATAAAAGTGAAACAATAAAAAGGTGTATAAAAAGAATAAACGAGGAATATGAAGATAATCCTGAAAACTTGAATGAATACAGAAGGCAGGACTCGATAATTCTAAATATTCAAAGACTATGTGAGGCATGTATCGACATAGCCACACATATAATCAGAAAGAAAAAACTTGGTGTGCCTCAGAGTAGCAAGGACAGTTTTCAGATACTTGAAGATAACAAAATTATCCCTAAAGAATTAAGTGAAAGACTACAAGGAATGGTCGGATTTAGGAATGTGGCAGTGCATGACTATCAGACTCTTAACTTATCCATTGTGGAAAAAGTGGTAGAAGACTACATCTATGACGGAATTAAACTATGTAAAGAGATTATAAAAGATCAAAAAGAATTTAAGAACCTTTGATAAGAGGGGCTTTTTTTGCTGTATAGAATAGTGAAGGTATTCTAATAGGATGCAGCGTAACTTTATCAAGACTGTTTATACAGAAACATAGATTGAGTGAGAGATTAAGATCCCTATGATTGGAGACAAGATAAGGGAGATAATCACAAGTATACCTGATGATAATAAGTAATTCGTAATAATTCCAGGGCAGAAGGGAGAGTTCAGAGTGATCAGAGACTGGAAATACACAAAGAATTCAAATAAAAGAAGAAGACTCGAATTAAAAAATGAAGGTAACTGCTGGAAGATAGACCTTATAAAATACATTGACTCAAGCAGAAAAACCTTCTCAGCAGAGGGATATGTTATTTTGGAATCTACCGGAGAAAAAACTTTAATTCTTCCTAAGATAGGAGATGGTAAAAAAGAATTTTCACTAAAGCAGGTAGTTCATAGATTAACGAAAATGGTAAAAGTGGACAAGATAAAAATAAAATGACACAGAAGCTTACTTTTAGAAGATTCCTATAATTTATAGATAAAATAAGGAGTTATACGTGATAAATAACTTATTAAACCATAAAGGATACGCATAGATATTTTGTAGAAATTAAATAAGAAGCATGCTAAAAAGCGTTCCGAATCCATTCTTTTAACCTGCTTCGAGTTTTTTTGATTAAATTTCGAAGGAGGTATTTTATGCGGGAAAAAACAAGCGGTGATTTGGCACCTATTATTGATATTTTAAAAAATATCAGGTTACTTTCTGAGTTGGCTGAGGGCTATAACAACTCAACAGAATTTTATAACGCTATGGATAATCTAACGTTTCAAGCTTCTATTGAACTACTCATAAGCACTGGAATATCTTCTAAGAGAGTTAGCAATGAAGTGAAAGAAAAGCATCCTGAAATTCCTTGGGGTGCGATGAAAAACTTTGTAGAAATTAGAGAGAAAGACAGCACCATATTAGACAGAACAATTATTTTCGACTTGATAAAAGACAAATTACCAAATATAACCTTATTTTTGGAGACAATTATCTTAGAGGAATTGGAACACAAAAAATTTAATGTGGAGAATTATAAGAGGTATATAGGTTACGCTTTAAATGCATATATGGATTTTGAAGATGCATCCGAATAGGGGATATATTCTAGGGAGGTTTATGCCTCTCTTTTTTATTTTCCGTGTTTCCATATGTGGTGGAATGGTATATACTGTTAGTGTGATTGATCTTATAAAAATTGTATTTTAAGGAGAAAAGCATGTCAGAACATAAACAAGAACTGGAAAAAAGGCTTTGGGTCTAATCAACGAGCTTACAGGTAATATGGGAGTTGGTAAATTTAGGGACTATATCCTGTGATTTGCAAAAAAAAGCCAGACATATAAATGCCTAGCCAATAATTTTGGGGTGCAACCACCTTGGGTAGATGGCTGCGGGCTATTACTATTTTGGTTAGAAAGGGATACTACTTTTTGAATCAAAACAATAAAATTTCAAGATTTCAAATTTTTTTTAAAAAAAAATTGTTTTTTTTAATTCCAGAAAACTTTTCGTAGCGTAACACCTTAAAAAGCCCTGCTCTATTAAAACAGGGCTTTGATCAGAAGAGTCATATAAAAGCTATTAAAATTTTAGAGAAGTGAATTACTAATTCTTTACTATAAACTGTCTTTTTTTCCTTTTTAAAAATTACAATCTAAATTTAAAATTTAGGTTGCATTTTTAAAAAAATAGAGAGCAGCAATAACGGCCACTCTCACTAGGAAAATTTCATCCTAAACTTCTTGCAGGCTTTGACAACATCATGGGATTTACCGTTCCCAACAAGCTACATGAAGTAACCTATCAAACTTTTTTTACAGCTCTAAATCTATATTTTTTTCTCTAGATTTTGATTTATTTGGATATATGATTTTCCCCAGAGTCTTAGGCTGTTTTTGTTTCTGATTTTTCAGCTCTTTTGATTCTAGATTTTTTACCATTTTTTCTATGTCACTTTCCATATTTTGCAATTCTTTGTCAAATTCTATGTCACTTATATTATATTTGGAAGACCAATACTCTTTTTGATTGTTTAGAGCTTCTAAATGCTCGTTAAAACGAAATTTAATAGCGGACGATACTTTGGTGTGGCTTCCAAACTCTCCGCTTCCTAGATCATATCTCACAGCCTCATTGTTATCTTTTTCATATTCACCGAGTTTAAAAGAGAATTTAGTCTTGTAAAATGAATCTTTAGAATCTTGACTATTATTTTGAAGATATATTTTTTTATCTAGGGCGATAACTTTTTCAAGATACTTATATGCCCTGTATCCCCTAAGAGTAGTATTATCTTCTATTCCAAGCTCTGAACTAGCTTCACTATAATGATGTCTAATTACAAGTCCTCTAAATGGATCCTTTTTTAACGGATTTCCTATTAGTTCCTGGATCTTTTCTTTTTCAGTTTCTCTATAGTTTATTATTAGTCTGTCAGATATTTTTTCTGCATCAGTTGCAGCTCTTGAGATTTCATTTGGATCATTTTTCAAAACCTGAATCCATGATTTTATATAAGCAGAATGATTGTCAATTGTTGTATCTAGTTCTAGGTTTAAGCTATTTTGAGTGAAGACTGAGGACAATTCAGCTCTTAGCTCTTCCTTTGCATAGAGCTCGTCTCCAAAGGATTTACCTTTTTCTCTGTTTAATCTTGATCCATGACCAGTACTATGAGCCATCTCGTGTATAAGAGTGGCTGTAAATTCCTGTGGCTTCTTAAAGGAATCTCTAAGAGGAATATATATTTTATCTTCTGATGGTCTGTAAAAAGCCCGGTTAGTAGCCATTTCATTGATTTCACATTCTGAGGATTTTATTAGGGTATCATTTATAAACCTTAGCTCACTGCTCTCTACGCATTCTCTTTTAGCTAGCTCAGGGATACCGTCTATATCTGTCCCATTAAACAGAGTGAATGAATTTCCAAAAGGAATTTTAAGTTTTTCTTTTTTTATTATTTCATTCCCTTCTGAATCTTTTTCTTTTACCTCTTTTTCAAATTTCCAATATTCACATGATACTCCTTTGGAGCCTTTTTTGACTTGCCATCCCTTTTCCTGAGCCTGTTTATAAGTCATCCATCTCGGATCTGTGGATCTACAATCTTCTGCGGCCATCATCAACTTAACCCTGTTATATCCTTTATAATTTGTCCCGTTGGTAGGGTTATAGGGAGTTAAAAGTTCTGAATTCCATCCCTTTTTCCATATAGAGCCTTCCTTTTCTAGATTTTCTATTATTTGGTTGGTCAGATTTTGACGTTCCTTCTTTATTTTCTCTTGTGTTTTATTCATCAGGGCGTTCACCTTTACCTATGAAATAACTTAGATCGGGTTCAAACCACTCCCCATCCATCTCCTTTTCTGAGACTATCCCTGAATTGTCAGTAATTCCAAGATTATCTTTTATTATTTTATGTTTGATCCTAATTACTATATCTTCAAATTTATTTTTTTTCATACTTGTCCCCCTGTTTATAATTATTCTTTCTTTTAATCAATATTCTAGTTCCCGCCTCATTATAGCCTTTCTTTTCATGAAGATCCCTTTTCTTGAACTGGATAAGATATCCTACGAGTGCACCCTTATCTTTTTTATCTAGATCTGCTATCTCAAATAGCGCACCTATACCTATGAGCTTATGGGCTCTCTTTTTTTTTTCAAGATAAGTCATATACGAGAACTCTATTTCCCTTGTTTTTTCTGCTCTACTCTTTTTCAAAAATAATTTTTTACCCTCTACAAGAAATGATTTTTCCTGTTTTGGAGAAAGGTTTTTGTATTCTAAAATGTAGCCCAAAATAGTTTCAATCGGCTGGTTGTCAATCTCGGCTTTCTCAACTAGTATTCCAAGCATAAGAAGCCTTTTTGCTCTCTCTTTCCTGAGAATAAACTGACTTTTCCTTTCAAAACTAGCCAATTTCAGCCTGGCTTTTTTATCTGCTATGTACAATTTTCTCTTTTTTGAATATAGGTTCTCTAGATTCATCAAAGCCTCCTGTAGTTCTATCTTTCTAATTCTGCTATATCTTTATCATCCTCCCTTTTAAAAATCTTTGGTTTCATGCTTTGCTTTATGTCGTTTGGTTTAGAATCTTCTTGAAATAAATCCCCAATCTTTTTAAGGTTCCTTGAGTTTTGTTTTGAATGAGAAACAGAATAAGACCTGGTTAAAGGTCTATATGATTTTTGCATGTTGTTGCAGATAATTATTTTACCTTTACTGGAAGATAACTCCATTTTTGTCCTGTTTAGAGCCTTGTAAATGTTATTGCTAACTTCTTTTACCTGATCTTTCAGGAGCTTAGGATCTACGGCCTTATAAAGTTTTGAATGCTCTTTTGTTAGATGGTTGTATTTCTTTTCGAGAGGATCTATTTTAGAATTAAGGGTGTTTATTTTTTTATTAAGCTTTCTCGACTGTATAAAATATATTTTACTCGTCAGTTGCAGCTTATTTTCAAGAATTCTTCTTTCCTCTTTAAATTCACATATCATATTATTTAATTGAATCTTTTGTTTTTCAAGATAAGAGTATTTCCCTTTTGTCAGTTTGTTGAGTGCTTTTTTCTCTAGCATCTCCTCTGATTTTAGTAAATTCTCAAGTTTTTTAACTCCATTTTTAAGCCTGCCTTGTTTGTTTTCCTCTTTTCTTTTGTAGTCTAAAGAGATTTCAAGTATTTTTGGTTTACTTATCTTTTTGACAGTTGCTTCCTGCCTTTCTATGAGCTTTTCAAGCATTACTGCTTTATGAATAAGCTTTGAATATCTAGGTCTGTTTTCAGAATTGTTAATATCAGTTGTTTTCTTTTTAAAATTATCTATATTAAGCTTTGAAGTTAAATATTCCCATCTGAGCCTGATAAGTTTCTCAATGTTATAAGTTTCAAGAGTTTCTTTGTCAGGTAACTTGCTTTTACTTAATTCTTTTTCTAAAACTTTCTTTTCAAGTTTAAGCTTTTTTAGATCTCTCCCAGGATTCCCTTTGGATAAATGTTTAATATTATAATCAATTCTTTCTAGGCTATCTTTTATAGACAAATAACTCGATAAGTCTACCGTTCTTCTGAGTTTAGAAATATTTATATTAGATTTAATATTATCAAGACTATTTTCTTTGATATGCTTCTCAGAATCTGTTTTCTTTATTCCAAATCTATTTTCGAGTTCTTCAATTAAGGCTTCTTTTTTACTTGTATAAGCCCTCTCAAGAGCTCTGTATTTCGCAATATATTTGCTGGTCTCTGGCAGATATTCTTCAATATCATTGATTTTTGCCCTAAGATCATCTAGTTTAGTTTTTATATCCATATTAGTCGGGTCTATTTTTAGCTCTTTCTTCAGTTTGAAGTTTCTATTGAGAAACTTATAATAGTCCCCGTTGGTAATGGAGTTAAGGGTGGATTTTTTTAATTTATTCTTGTCTAATTTCTTGTCTATTTCTTTTATTTTAAGTAAAATATCTTTTTTTTCGAGAGGTGAAGTCCTAGTTCTGTACTCCTTCTCTTTTTCTATTTTAAGTTGTCTTGCCTCTTGGAATTCAGAAAGACTTTTCTTTTCCAGGGTAGATAGGTTTCTCTCTACTTTATTTAGAAGATTTCCAGAAATATTTACAGCTGGCCTGGTGAGGTACTCAACTTTATTAATATCGTTATTTTCAAGAGCTTCATTTAACTGATCTTTAATAGATCTGTGATCAACTCTGTCTTTAAATCCTGCCATTTCAAGATGTTTATTAGTTATAGCTGCAAATTGTTTCCTTGCATTTAAAAGGACCTCTTTCTTTTGCCAGATCCTATCTTTTTTAGCTCCACCTTTATTAGGGTAACGAAAATTTGCTCTTTTAAAAAAAGCATCTGGATCTCTTTCAATTCCATCATTTTTTCTTTCAGTAAACATAAAATGTGCATGGGTATTTTCCTGCCCATTGTTATAGCTCCTATGGATGGCATATGTGTATGCAAAATCTCTTCCAAGCATAATATCTTTGAATTCATTCATAAGTTTAATGTTTTCATCGATGGAGAGCTCATTAGGAAGGGAAACTTCAAATTCACGATAAGATCTTCCATTTACATTTTCAAATATATCAGCAGCTTGCCAAAATTTAACTGGGTCTTCTATTCCCCACTGTGGCATGTTTCCCGAGTTTTTATATTGAAGCTCTTCTTTTTTATGACTTTTAGAGTATTTACCGGACCTGGTAATATATTCTGCATGAGGACCTCCAAATCCAATATTCCCTATTTTATATGTCAGATGATAGTTAGCCATAAGAAATCCTCCTTAAAAAAATAACAGGTGGGGAGAAAATTCCCACAAGCGAAGCTTTACCAAATGAAATGAAGGGGAAATCATCAGAAATCAAAGTGGTTTTTAATCTTACACGTGAGTTCAATTTTGCCAATAGGTAAAAATGAACGCGTAAGCGTGCACTCCTTCATTTCGGAGTGATTTATCTCATAAAATTATTATAGGACAATCAGATCTGAGATGATATCCATTGCACGCCATAAAATACAAATTATTTTGTGGTTATGTTACCGATCAGTCCAAGTTTCGAATCTTTACTTAATTAAATTGAAAAGGTATAATAAAACAAATATATATTGGGAGGATGGCTGTATGTATGGACTAACTGAAAAGGAATTCTATCAAATAATTACTGTACTAAACGCTTACTCCAAAGATATAGAATGGGTTAAAATATTTGAGTCTAGATCTAGAGATGATTACAAAAAAACATCTGATATAGACCTTGCAATCTCATTTAAAGAAGACAGACTATTAGAAATAAAAAGTGATTTTTACAATACACAACTTCCTTACATGGTTGATATCATTGATTATAATAAAAATACAAATAAAAATTTAGAAAGTCTTATAGATAAAGAAGGACAAATTATTTTTTTGACAGATAATAAGGGGAGTATAGTTACGAATGAAAGTAAGCTAAAATATAAATTATCAAATTTTGAAAAAGTTTTATCTAAATTGGATGATTCTTTAAAAAAAGATCCCAATTTAGATGACCTGTATTTAGACGGCACGATCCAAAGGTTTGAGTTTGTGTTTGAACTAAGTTGGAAGCTTATGAAAGGTTATTTAGAATACAATGGAATAGAAGTTAATAGCCCTAGAGAGAGCTTCAGACAAGCTTTTAAAAATTCTATATTAGATAATGCTACTGATTGGATAAAAATGATGGAAGATAGAAATAGGACTTCTCACACATACAATCTAGATACCGCTTGGGAAATATACGGAAAAATTAAAAGTGATTATATTTACCTTTTTAAGAAATTTTACGAATTAATAAAATCGAAGATAATATAATTTAAGAAAAAGGATCAAATTTGAGTCTATTCTCAAATTTGATCCTTTTTCTATGTGAATACATATTTTACTATCTTTTATCACAGAAACTTCTTCAACAAGAATATCTAGAACGTTTTATGTGTCTTTTTTTTCTTAAAAAGTATAATCTGTATTAAATAAAAAATCTAGAATTCTACTTTATTTCATTTAAAGTCTTTATAACTTTTCCACAAATAATAAAATCATCATATTCATCTACAATAATAGGGGAATATTCGCTGTTGTCAGAGTATAGAATTATAATATTATTTTTTTTAAAAAATCTTTTAACATAAGCTTCTCCATTTAAAAGAAAAACACCAATATCTTTGGACTTAAGCTCTGTATCTTTTTTCATTACTATGACTGCCTTATCTGTGATAGTTGGCTCCATAGAGTGTCCATCAACTATGATTCCAATACAATTTTCTTTTCCACTCAGATGTAAAGATATATATTCTAATGGGACCGAATCAGGAATATATCCACATCCAGCTGAAACACTTTCATAGATTGGAATTGTATCAACCTTGGTATCTGAAATTAGCTCTATTTGTTGATTGATCTTATCGTTAAAGTCTGGAAGATAATAATCTGAAAGGGCATCTTCTTCAATTATACCAGCTAGTTTATATAGTTCAATATAATTCATGTCTAGGCCTGTAGCAATTTTTTTTAAATGTTCATAATTAATTTTTTTTCTTTCGCCAACCTCTATTCTATGTATAACAGAGGTCTCTAAATCACACTTGTATGATAACTGACCTTGGGATAAATTTAGACTTTCTCTTCTCTTTCTAATGAACTCTCCAATTTTTTTAATATCCATTTTTATTCCTTTCAATCAATTTAATTTCATTATAGTTTACTTTATTAATTGACAATTAGCATAGTATTTTTTATTTTTTATTGACAAATAGCAATTTTAATTATAGAATTTTAGTGTCAAAAAGCAATTGAGGAGGTGGATTATTTTAATAAAAGTGAAAAGCATCATTTTAAAAAAAAGTATAAGCATATCTGAATTATCTGAGAGAACATCACTAGACTATAAATCTCTTCATAATATAATCTCAAACAAAACTAAAGGGGCAAAATTCTCTACTTTAGATAAGATTGCTAAAGCTTTGGATATTTCTATTGATGAGCTTTTTGACCGTGAGGACTATTAAAATCTAAGGGAGGATTTTCAATGAAAAAGTTTTTAAAAAGTAATTTGCATTACCTAATTGTTGCGGGGATGTTTATTTTAATAAGGGAGGTTGGTATGGCGTCTTCTTCAGACATGCCCTTTGTCGGACCTCTTGAAGAGATTATGTTGGCAATCACAGGTCCGGTTGCTAAATATTTAGCGATTATTTGTGTTGCAGGATGTGGTCTTGCTATGTCGTTTGGTGAGATGGGTGGAGCTATGAAAAGACTTGTTAATATTGTCTTTGGTATTTCAATAGTTTTTGCTGCAGTTAGTTGGGTTCCAACTTTCTTCAGTTTTTCAGGTGGAGTTAATTTTTAAGGAGGGAAGCTATGAACTATAAACCAGACACTCCTCCTTTCGTTGCTAATTGTCAAAAGATAAACCCAATGGATTCTTGGCATGACAGGTACTTAAATCTTTCTAAGGGAGTCAGAAACTGGCAATTAGCTTTTTCTTTTATCTTTATTCTTTTTACCGGTTCTCTTATAGTTACATATTTTATAAGTATCAAAGCAACATTTGTTCCATACATAATTGAAGTTGAGAAAAATGGAAAAGTTAACTCTATAGGCAAACCATTGGAGCAAAATTACAAAGTAACTGAGGGACAAATAAAGTATTTTTTACGCCAGTTTATTTTAAATACCAGAACTATACCTTTAGATCCAGTTCTTTATGGAAAAAAGTATAAAGAAGCTTTCTATTTTGTTAGTAAACAATCAAAGCAAAAGCTTGGATTACTATACGTAGAAGATGAAGTTCTTAAAAAACTAACAGCTAAAGAAACAGTTTCACCAGAGATTATATCTATTGCTAAAATTGCAGGTACCCCTAACTCATACCAGATAAGATGGACTGAAACATATTTTGGTAAAGAGGGAGGAGTAAAAGAAAAAAAACAATTCTCTGGGATCTATACTATTTCATCAAATCCACCTAAAACAGAGGAAGCTTTATACAGGAATCCACTTGGAATTATTATCGAAGATTTTTCACAGTCTATTGAAATATAGAAGGAGAATGAAGATGAAAAAATTAATATTAGGAACCTTTATAATTGTTAGCTGTTTTTCATTCTCAGAAGAATCTAGTTATAAAGACTTTTCTATGAAAGATCCCGTTATAAGGACAGGCTTAAAAGAAGCTGAAGAAAACATTTCTAGAAACTTTATTTTTAATCAAGGAGATATGTATAGGATCTATGCTAGGGAGGGATTCCTAACAACAATATTACTTCAGCCAGGAGAAGAAGTTGAATTTTTAGGTGGTGGAGATACCTCTAGATGGGCTATTGAACAGGCAATAACAGGTTCTAATGAAGGAGAAAGAACTGCAATTTATATCAAACCATTTCAACAAGAAATCAAAACAAACCTGGTTATTAATACAAATAAAAGGCAGTATCATTTTTTTCTTCAAAGCGCTAAAAATTACTATAATCCTCTGATTAGTTTTCTGTACCCTAGAGAATCTCAATTAAAGTATAAGATTCAAAAACTTAAGGATGAAAAACAATTGACTCCAGTAAACACTGAAGATCTCTTCTTTGGATATAAGATAAATCACTCAAGGTATAAAATAGCTCCCTCACAGGTATTTGATGACGGGAATAAAACATTTCTGATAATGAAAAAAGAAATAAAAAGTTCCGAGGCTCCTGTAATCTATGTAGAAGATCCTCTTACAGGAGACATAGCACTAGTAAATTATAGAATTAAAGGCAATTATTATATAATTGATCGGATTTTTGATAAGGCAATTATAAAACTTGGTAAAAAAGAAGTAAAAATTAAGAGAACTATTAATTCTAATAGAAAAAGGAAGGATAATATTAAGCTATCTGGTCGTAGAGGTGAGCTTTGATATGTCAGAAAGTTCTAATGAAAAACAAGTGAAAAAAGATGTGATTCCAGGAAAACATATAAACAAAAGGTCTTTAATAATAGCGTTTGTTCTAATCCTTGGAATCATAATTTTAACTTCATCTTTTAAAAATAAAGGGAGTTCTGAGAAGAAGGAAAGTATCAATTTAGAGGAAAAAATGACGGTTAATAATGTTTCAGATCTTCCAAATAGCTATCAAGAGATGAGAATAAAAGAAGAGATAGAAACAACTTTTGATAATAGCAAATACACAAAAAATATAAGTTATAAAAATCAAATGTTAGATGAAGAAAAGCATAAAAAATTGGATAAACTTTATCAAGAAGCGGAACTAGCTAAGAGAAGTGGAATAGGATTTGGTGTCAATAAGAGAAATAATGAAAACACATCAATTGACCAAACTACCTATATTTCAAGAGAACAGAATTTAAATGACCAAGGAAGCAAGGATTCTTTCTTAAAAAATAAGGAATCTAGTCCTAACTACCTTGGAAATTATATAGAAGATCCAATATCACCGTATGAAGTAAAAGCAGGGACAATAATACCTGGTATTATGATTACCGGGATTAACTCAGATTTACCAGGAAGTATAGTGGGTCAAGTTAGGGAGTCAGTATTTGACACAGTTTCAGGAAACTATCTTTTAATTCCTCAAGGAACTAAAATTTTTGGAACTTATGATTCTAGTATAACCTGGGGACAAGATAGAGTATTAATTGTCTGGCAAAGACTTATTTTCCCTAATGGGAAATCAATTAATCTTTCTAATATGCCAGGAGTTGACCTTACAGGTCAGGCAGGTTTCAGTGATAAAGTAAATAATCACTTTGGAACACTTTTAAAAGGAGTGGTACTTACATCAATTACAGGTGCCGGCTCAGCAATAGTAACAAATGATGAAAATAATGATTACGAGTCTGAAGCTGCTAAGGCTGCAGGAATAGCAATTATTAACATCGGAAATAACTTTGCAGAAAAGGCCTTGGATGTACAGCCGACTATTGAGATAAGAGCAGGATATAGATTTAACATTATGGTAAATAGCGACATGGTTTTAACACCTTATGAATAAGGAATGAAAATAGTCAAAAAGGAAAATCTAATATGAAACTTAATTTTAAATTTTATAAAAAAAATACAATTGGCTATATATTCATTTTATTTCTCCTTTTAGGGATATGGGTGTCCACACAAACTTTTGCTAAATATACAGGATATCATCCAGGATTAGAGGACCCGCTAATTAAATTTAAAGACATTAAAATATACAAACCTTTTTTGATTTTAATCTGGTTAAAAAAATATTCACATTCAGCTCCCATTGCTACTAAAAAGTCGCTACAGATATTATTTGAATTTATTTTTGCAGGATTTTTTCTTATGGCTATTTTTAAAAGAAAGCATTCCTCTCTAGACACCCACGGTACTGCTAGATGGGCAGATATCCATGATATCAAAGAATCTGGACTTTATTTAAAAAATAAAGAGGTTGAAAAGGCCTTAAAATTATCTGGAATGTGGGATATTTATACCAAACGACTTCCCAAAGAAGAACATCATAGAGATGGAGTCGTTCTAGGAAAAGACCCTAAAGGAAGAGAGATAATACATAATGGAGTTGAACACATTATGCTCATGGCCCCTACCAGATCAGGTAAGGGAGTTGGTGTTATTATACCTACTCTTCTTACCTGGAAGCATTCAACAATTGTTAATGATATCAAAGGAGAGAACTATCAACTAACAAAAAAATTCAGGAAAACATTGGGTCACAAATGTCTGAAATTTGATCCAACAAATCCCGTGGATTCATGTAAGTATAATCCCCTTCTTGATGTTAATAAAAGTAAGGACTGTGAATATCAAGATGCAAGAATTATTGCAGAAATAATATGTGCTTCAGATAAGCCAGATCACTGGTCTCAAAGTGCAACTTCTTTTTTAACAGGAATAATCCTTCACGTTATCTATTCAGAATCTAACCCTACTTTAGGAGGAATAGTTCGTTTTCTAACATCCACAGAAACAACTTTTGAAGATAAAATGGAATTAATAATGTCATATCCTCATACGAATGACCCATTTATTTTTGAAAATATATATCATGATGTTGTAAAGCTAAACGTTGAAGATGAAGAGACACAAGAGTTAATAGTAACAGAGTTTCCAAATACACATCCTGTTGCAGCAAGAGTTGCAGGAGATATGCTAGGAAAAGCAGATAAGGAAAGGGCAAGTATAGTATCAACTGCTCTCACAAAATTAGGAATATATCAGGATCCTATCATAGACAAAAATACGTCTGGCAGTGATTTTAAGGTAAATGATCTCATGAATGCCGATGTTCCTTTAGATCTATTTCTTGTAACACCACCTAAGGCATTAGATGTCACTGCACCACTTTTTAGGTTAATCATAACTCAGATTATATATGGTCTTACTGAGGAAATGGAATTTATAAATGGAATGGAAAATAAGGGATATAAACATAGATTATTGCTTCTATTAGATGAATTCCCAGCACTTGGAAAAATTCCGTTGATAGAAAAAGCTTTGGCCTTCATAGCAGGTTATGGCATGAAGGCTCTTTTAATAACACAAGATATTAATCAAGTAAACAGGCTGTATACAAAAGATAATTCTATACTAAGTAATTGCTATGTGACTGTTTTTTATACTCCTGCAAAATCAGATCATGAAACACCAAGGCTAATATCTAATTCTCTAGGAGATAAAACTATTGAATTTACAACAAAATCTTGGAAAGGGTTTAAGTATCTATCTGATTGGAGTTACTCTTCACACAAAAGCGGAAGAAGACTTTTAACAGAAGGAGAAGTTGGAACTTACTCTTCAGATAAAAATTTAATATTAATAAACGGAAAGCCTCCTATACAAGGATTCAAGATTAAGTACTATGAAGATAGAAAATATTTAAACAGATTAAAGCTAAAAGCAAAGGAGTGAAATATGAAGCTAGAAAGCTTACACCAAAGAAGGGAACGACTTAAAGAAGAAAAGAAAAACTTAGACTTGCAGATAAAAGAGGTCCTCCAAAAAGAGATGGCTAGAAAAAAAAGGGAGATAAATAAGTTTTTAGACTACTTGGGTATCTATAATGAAATTATTGACGATGATCTGGCAAAACAAATTTTTTATGGGAGTTCTCAGGAAACGCTTGAATTAATACGGGACCCTAAAAATAATAAGGAAAGACTAGATTTTTTAAAAGAGATAGGAGCCTTTAAGATAGAGGAATTAAAAGAACAAAAAAGAATGGAGGCACTCAAAAGAAAGTCTGCCAGAAAGGAAAGTCTTACGTGAGCCTAACTAAACAAAGACAATTGGATCTCATTGAAACAGCCTTGGGAGAAAAAATTTTGAACTATCTGTTAAACGATGATGTTATTGAAATTATGCTAAATCCAGATACAAAATTGTGGATAGATACTCTTACTGAAGGGAGAAAATATACAGGAACAGATATTTTACCTTCTTCTGCATTAAGAATAATAAATTTAGTATCCAGTGCAGTAGAAACAATAGTGAATAAGAACAATCCGATATTGAGTGCAGAGCTTCCAGGAACAGGTAGTAGATTTCAAGGGATGATCCCACCTACAGTTACTAATCCAATCTTTACAATAAGGAAAAAAGCTATAAAGATTTTTACTTTAAATGATTACCTAGAAAGAAGATCTATAACTGAAAAGCAATATTTAAAAGTTTGTCAGGCCGTAAAAGATAGGAAAAATATCCTCGTTGTAGGGGGAACTTCCACTGGAAAAACAACTTTTTGTAACGCCATCATCAATGAAATGGCGAAGTATGATAACAGAATTATTATTTTAGAAGATACTCAAGAACTTCAATGTTCAGCAAAGGATGTTGTTTTTATGAAAACTACAGATAAGGTGACTATGCGTGACCTTATAAAGTCTACAATGAGATTTAGGCCAGACAGAATAATGATCGGTGAAATAAGGGGAGGAGAAGCACTAGATCTTTTAAAAGCTTGGAATTCCGGCCATCCTGGTGGAATTTGTACAATTCATGCTAATGACTGTAAATCAGGTCTTGAGAAACTAGAACAATATATACAGGAAGTAGCTACAGGTTCACAAGAAAAACTAATAGCTTCAGCAGTAGATATTATAATAACAATAAAAAAGTTGGGAACCAAAAGATACATAGAAAATATAATGGAGCTTAAAAACTATAGTAAGGATTATGAGTTATTTAAAATAGATTAATTGAGAAGGGGATAAAAGTTTATGAGTATTAAAGATAATTATAGAATAGCAGTTTGTCAGGCAATAACAAAAGATATTCCAATAGCGGGAGGTCCAAGAAATATAGTTATTCTCAACGCAACGATTGCAGGAGTTGTTTTTTTAGGATTTGAAAATATTATAATCATGCCGCTGTTTGCCTTTACGCACGTACTTATTATCTACTCAGCTAAAAGAGATCAAAAGTTTTTTGAGTGTTTTAAAAGATATATGAAGCACAAAAGATATTATCATCCCTGATTAAATATAAAAAATGGAGGCAAAACTATGTTTCTTAAAGAGTACAAGGATGTACAGGATAGATTAGCTTTTTATCTCCCATGGGGGTATATGGTTGAACCAGGAATCCTGATTAATAAAAATGGTTCCATACAAGCTACCTTTTCCTTTCGAGGCTTTGATCTTGATAGTTCCACAATTGGAGAACTGATATCTTCAGCTAATAAGATTAATAATATTTTTAAACGAATAGACGGGGAATGGACCTTTCACTGTGAATCAAAGCGTTTCAAATCTAAAAATTATAGAATGAGTAAAGGAATTAAAGAAATACCAGTACAAATTATAGAGGATGAACGAAAAAAGTTTTTTGAGAGTGGGCATCACTATGAAAGTGAGTATTTCTTTACCTTGACATATCTCCCACCAAAAGACGCTACAAAGAAGTTGCTTGATTTTTTCATAGTTGGAGAAAAGACTGAAGGTGGAGTAGATTATAAAGAAGCTATAAAGACATTTAAAAGTCAAAGTGAAGATTTTTTTCTTTCTGTAAAACCAATATTTGCACAAGTAAGATGGTTAAATGACAAGGAAACATTGACATATCTGCACAGCACGGTATCAGATAAATATCATGGGGTTAAAGTACCAGAATTTTCTGTGTTACTAGATAATTTTATAACCGACACTCCATTGATCGGAGGTTTAGAGCCTAAACTAGGAGAAAAACATCTAAGAACTATATCAATAGATGGATTTCCCGGATCAAGTATTCCCGGAATACTTGATGATTTAAATAGACTCAATGTTGAGTATCGTTGGGTTACAAGGTTCATTTCATTAGATAAAGAAACTTCTTTAAAAAATTTAGAAAGTTATCATAGGAAATGGTTTGCTGGAAGAAAAAGCTTCTTTCAACTGATTAAAGAGGTTTTTACCAATCAAGAAACTATACATAATTTAAATAGAGATTCCCTAAATAAGGCAGAAGAAGTGGCCCAGGAAAAGACTTTTATTCAAAGTGATGAAGTATCTCTAGGGTATTATACCTGTACAATTGTGATTTTAGATGAAGACAAAAAAGCTCTAAATAAAAAAGTTAAAGAGATTGTTAAAATAATCAACGGTCTTGAATTTGTTGCTCATATTGAGACATTCAATGCTATAGAGGCTTGGCTAGGATCTCTTCCAGGAACAACAATCTACAATGTAAGAAAACCTATGATAAATTCATTAACTCTAGCACACCTATTACCTATGAGTGCTGTATGGGCTGGTGAATCATGGAATAAACATCTTGATGTTCCACCGCTACTATACACACAAACAAGTGGAAATACTCCATTTAGATTAAACCTTCATCAAGGTGATGTTGGTCATACAATGATTGTAGGAATGACTGGATCAGGAAAATCTGTAAAGTTAGCTGCTCTTGCAGCTCAATTTAAAAAATATAATAACTCTCAAATATACACATTCGATAAAGGGGCTTCTTCTAGAATATTAACTAAGGCTGTTGGGGGTGATTTTTATGACTTAGGAGGAGAGGACTTAGCTTTTCAACCTCTTGCCCTGATAGATAGGGCTATCGAAAAAGAATTTGCCCAAGAATGGCTTGAAGCAATCTATTTACAAGAAAACATAGAAATAGACCCAAAGAGAAAAGAAGCTATTTGGAATGCATTAACCGACCTTGAGAATACTCCAATTAATCAAAGAACATTAACTGGATTTAAAGCCTATCTTCAGGATGAAGACCTAAGAAGAGCGATAAAACCCTATACCAACGAAGGACCATATGGAAAGTATTTTGATTCTTCAGAAGATAATCTGAGTTATGGAAATTGGCAGGTTTTTGAAATGGAAAAGATTGCTGAAAAAAAACAAGTCATTACTCCCACACTGAGCTATTTATTTCATAGAATCGAAATAGACCGTCTTAATGGAGATCCTACTTTAATAATTTTAGACGAATGTTGGTTATTTTTTGATAATCAACAATTTGAATCTAAGATCAGAGAATGGCTTAAAGTCCTTAGGAAAAAAAATGCAAGTGTTGTCTTTGCAACCCAAGAACTTAATGATATAGCTAAATCTAATATCTGCGAAACTGTAAAAAATGCATGCCAAACTAAGATATTTCTGCCAAATCCTAAAGCTAAAGAAAATGTTGAAATATATAAAGAATTTGGATTGAATGAAAGAGAAATCGAAATTTTATCTTTAGGAACTTTAAAAAGAGACTATTATTATAAGTCATCTTTAGGTTCCAGGCTGTATCAGTTGGGGTTAAGCCCTTTAGAATTAGCATACCTGGCAACAAGTGGAGAATCTGATCAGCAATCAGCTAAAAATATTATGCATTTAAATGTTAAAGAATTCAATGTTGCTTGGCTCAAATTCAAAGGATTTAACGGAGAAAAAATAGTAAAAGAGGTTGAAAAAAGATTAATAAATTTTTAAAAAAATAGAATTTCTTAAAACTCGTGCTACGAGGATTAGAACAAGCGAATACTAAGAGCTTGTTCTAACCA
Organism: Ilyobacter polytropus DSM 2926; assembly: GCF_000165505.1. Taxonomy (NCBI): domain Bacteria; kingdom Fusobacteriati; phylum Fusobacteriota; class Fusobacteriia; order Fusobacteriales; family Fusobacteriaceae; genus Ilyobacter; species Ilyobacter polytropus. The sequence goes on from NC_014634.1 coordinate 84,510, forward strand.
CAGGAGTGCAACATATTATTAACTTATCGATACTTAATATAGAGTAACTAAAGAAGGGAGGACCAAATGAAAAACAAGCTCTTAGCTGTCACTAGAGAAGGTATTCCATATCTTCCACAACTTAAAAGGGTTCTCAAAAATACCAATGCCACTATTTTAATGCAGCAAATTGAATATTGGTTTCATATAAAAAATGGACAGCCATTTTATAAATTTCTTTCTAAACCTAACAAGGAAAATAAATTTTATAAAAATGGTGATAGTTGGTCTGAAGAGCTTGTTTTTTCTGAAAAAGAAGTTAGAACAGCATTTAGTAAATTAGGAATTTCATATGTCAGTAAAAGATCATTTGAAGAGAGAATAAATAGAGATAAAAGTGTATTCATCAATGAAAATGGAGAAGAGTTTTTTTATTGTTCATATCACGATAAAATTAAGGGTATTACTTTCTATTACAGGAACAACAAATATACAGATGAGTTTTTAGACAATTTAATTAAAGTAGATTCAAAAGATCTAGACCAACCAGTAATAAAAGGAAATCCCTGTAAACTCCCTTTGGTAAGTTACGGAGTTAACCAAAAGGAGTTTACGGAACTTCCTCAAGGGAAGTTACATATATCAGATACTACTTCAAATAATACTACAAAAGAAAAATCTTCTTCTAAAAAAATAGAAGATAAAAAAACGATAGTTTATAAATTTTTAGACAATTATAGATTAAATGAAAAAACCAAATCTAATATTAGAAAAAATATACTTAAACTTACTGAAGAGGAATTTAAAAAGATTTATAACAAAATGAAAAAAGATCCCAAAGTAATATCTTTAAATGGAGCTGTTTATACAGCTTTAATCGGTAAATGGGATACATTTAAAACGGTAGATAGATTCAATAGATGGCAAAGGGGAGATGTGGTCTTCTGTCAATATAGTAGTCAACCTAACACCAATTTTTTCTGTATTTTTTCAAACTCAACAGGGGAGACATTTCCTAAGAAACTGTGTCTCCTCTCTTTATTATAAAATTCTATGTAATCAAATACCATTGCCTTCATATACCTTTTAGTTACTAAACCTTCTACATAAATCATCTCTTTCTTCAAAGAAGCATGAAAGGATTCTATTACTGCATTATCATAACAGTTCCCACGTCTACTCATAGATTGGATTAATCCTAGCTTCTTTACAAGGTTAGAGTACTCCCTACTCGAATATTGCGATCCTTGATCACTATGAATTATCAGTTCTTCCTCTGGTTCCTCCAGTAAAAATGACCTTGTTAAAGTATCTATTACTAACTCACTAGTCATGCGCTTACCTATATCGTAGGCGATAATCCTTCTAGAAAAAAGATCCATAATTGTGCTTAAATATAGCCAACCTTCGCTTGTCCAAATATATGTGATATCTGTAACCCAGACCTCATTTTTTCTACCTACTTTGAATTTTCTTTTTACAATATTTCCTGTGATATTTTCTCTTTTACTCTTTTCATTTCCTGTTTTAAACTTCTTGGTAGAATTAACTGATATATCATTTTCTTTCATTATTCTATTTATTCGTCTTTCGCTTGTTATTATGCCATATTCATCTTTGAGCTCAACCTTTAGTCTAGGGGCTCCATAGCTCCTCTTATGTCTGTTCTTTCTGACCTCTAGAATACTATCTAGAATCCCTTGATCCTTTTTCTTTCTCTCAGTAGTTTTGTTATTCTGAAACTTATTAAAACCACTTCGAGAGACTTCTAGGGCTCTACATATCTGAGATATAGAATGAACATTTCTGTGTATTTCAACGAAGATAAAGAGTTCCCTCTTAGTTATCTTTTTTTCCTTGAGAATATGGCTGTAGCCTTTTTTAAGATCTCTATATCCTCTTCTTTTTCCTTAAGTAGATTTTTCAACCTGATAATTTCTTTGTCTTGAGCGCTTAACTCCATGTCCTTCTTAGGACCTCCAAAGTATTTCTTTTCCCAGGCAGCAACAGTATTAGTGGTAATACCGTATTCATTTGATAGCTCTACCTTTGTTTTTATTTTAAGGAAAGAAAGCTCAGCGATTTGCTTCTGTTTCTCCTCTGAAAATCTTGCATATCTTCTTTTTTCTTCCATCATAGCCACTCCTAAATATGTTTATTTTTTATTATATATTTTTGAGTGCTAAACTGTCTACTAAACCATCATAACACCAGATGTAATAACCTCTGAAATGTTAAAAGAAAAAGTAAAAAATGACCTAGAGAATCTTGAAAAAATAGAATTTGAAAACAATGTTTTACTTGAGGAATATAACCGTTTACCTGATGAGAAGAAGCTTAAAATCTTAGAAACAGCTAAAATAAATTATCTAAAAACCACTGATACAAAGTCTATGAATACACTACACAAAAAAATTTTTAACTCAACTAAAAATGTCCATATAGCTAAAATCATGAGACAAATCAAGAAAGAATAAATATTTTAAAGTTTTGGAGGAATCTATACTATGAAATTTATTTTAATTTTTTTTATAATCATATCTTCATTGACATACTCTTTTACTGTTCATGACCCAATAAATTACGCGGTAAATTTAGAAAATAAATTAAATATTCTTGAGCAGATTGACAATCAGATAAGAGGTCTTGAAAACCAAGCTAAAAGTCTTGTTAATCAAGCTAAACAACTTGAAAAATTTGATTTAAGTTTGAGCATGGGATCGATACAGAACCTCAGAAACAATCTCCAAAGAATAATTGCATTACAAAATAGTACTCAGTCAACAATTAATAACTACACCGATCTTCAAAGTAAGTTTATGGAACTTTATCCAGATTATACTGATGATTCTTACCTTAAAGCCAGTGATTATTCAAGAAAAGCAGAAGAACTTTCCAAAGAAATTAATGATGTCACATATGACGCAATGAAATCTTTGGAAATAATATCTCCTGAAAAATATAATAACGACACAGAAAAAATAGATGCCATTATGGATACGGCTAAAGATGCAGTGGGGCAGCTACAAGCAATCCAGGCAGTAGTACAACTCTCTGCAGGGACATCTCAGCAACTAATGGAATTAAAATATTTAATAGGTCAAAGTCTTAAATTGCAATCAACTTATATTGTAAATGAAAATCAAGAAAAAATAATAAATCAACAGAATGAAAATTCTAACTTAAGACATGATATGGACACCAGCAACGAATCTTCAGGAATTATAGATGATGAAGGTAATTTATTAGGGCAGTTTTTCTAGGAGGAAACTATATGTATAGTGATACCCAAATTTTAACTAAAACACTTGAAACACTTTCTGAAGAATTTTTTAGTATTCCTGAAAATTTGAAAGAAACAGCCCTTTGGCTTCTTCTTACCTTAACAATAATTGATTTTGGATTGCTTATTTTCAAAGTTGATGAAATTAATTGGATAAAAACATTATGTAGAAAAGCATTTAAAATAGGGTTCCTGTACTGGATAATAGACGAATATCAATATATCTTAACTGAAATACAAGGGGGATTTGTCAAAATCGGAGTCAATTCTACTGGCTTTTTTGACGGAGAACTTTTAAGGAATCCAAGCAACTTGTTAACTGAGATTTTTAATATAACTACCCCCTTATATGATAATGCTGCCCTTTTTACGAAAACCGGTCTCATGTACTGGGTGATTATACTTGTAATGTATTTCTGTGCCATTGCAATTGCATTTCAGGTCTTTGTCGTATGGCTAGAATTTTATGCTCTTACTGGTATCACGATAATCTTTATACCATTTGCTGCTCTTGATAAAACTTCATTTATAACAGAAAAAGCTTTTTCTGTTATACTTTCCATGGGGATAAAAATAATGACATTAGCTTTAACACTAGGGGCTAGCTATAAAATTCTTTCAAAAATAAGTATCCCTGAAAATATGGGATTGTTGCCTGCTCTTCATGTACTAAGTATAGTAATGTCTATTATGTATTTAATCTGGAGGACTCCAGGACTGGCGGCATCACTTTTAACAGGAAATCCTAACTTATCTAGTGGAGATCTGGCTGGTTTTATAAAAAGTGGCACAAATGCAGGAGCTGCAGCAATAGGCGGAGCTGCAGGGGCTATGGTTGGTAGTGGTAAAAACTTTATTAATTTTGGATTAGGAGTCTCTGGGAAAGAAAGCCTTGGAGATATTTCTAAAGGTGGAAGAGCTCATACTGCTGGTCAAAGAGTTAGTAAAATGATGTCAGGTTTAAGTAGATCAAATAATAATATAACCTCACCTGGTGGAAAAGAAAACTCAGAGTTGTATCAAAATTCCAAAAAAACCGATTAAATAGAAGATTAAATATTTAACTTAAAAAAAGACCCTAATATTTGGATGTGATAGACGTTGATATGAAAAAATATAATTTCTATTTGATAATTTTGATTTTGAGCCTTGTCTCGATTTTATTTGCAGTAAGAAACCATCTCACCATCAATGTAAGCAGTAGCCTTCCTAGAGGAGTCTATTGGCTTATTGGAACAGGAGAAATTACAAAAGGAGATATAGTTATTTTCAATATACCTAAAAAATCTGAAAAGTATATACACGGAAGAAAGTATCTTAAAAAAGATGTAAAAAAATTGCTGAAAAAAGTAGTTGCCACTGAAAAAGAAAATATATTCAGGATAGATGATAAACTATATATAAATGGAAAATTTCACTCATATATTAAAAGTAAAGATTCTAATGGAAGAAATCTTCCTTACCTATCTACTAGAGATTTACAGCCTAAATCTAACGAATTCTTTGTCCTTGGGATAAATCCTAATTCCTTTGATAGCAGATATTTTGGAGCGATTAAGAGATCGGAGATAAAAAATAAAGCTAAACTGATACTAAAATATTAAAATTTGAAATTAGTGTGTTTTTCAGTTTTATAAATAAATATAAGGGGAGCAGATTTATGAAGTTAATTATATGTGAAAAACCTAGTCTGGCTTTAAATGTGGCAAGGGCTTTAGGACAATTTCAAAAGAGAGAGGGCTATTTTTTTACAAATAAATATATAGTAAGCTTTGCTTTTGGGCATTTGTTTGAACTTAAATCTGTAAATGATTATTTTGGAGAGAATAAACGGTGGCAGGATGTTTCTCTTCCCTTTATTCCTGAAAAATTTGAGTTTAAACTCAAGAACAATGAAGGTATACAAAAGCAGTTCAAAATATTACAAAAGATCATTAAAGAAAACCCTATTACTGAGATAGTAAATTGTGGAGATGCAGATCGTGAAGGACAAATTATTGTTGATATTATTATAGATACCCTAAAAACAAATTTAAAAGTTACCAGGCTATGGCTACCAGAACAAACAGAAGACACCATAAGAAAAGAGCTGAAAAATCTGTCGCCTAATGAAAAATATACAAATTTAGCTGCTGAAGGATACGCTAGAACTTACCTAGATTGGATTCTTGGAATAAATATTACGAGGCATATCAGCTTAAAAAAGGGTACTCTTCTGAGAGCAGGCAGGGTTATGATCCCAGTTGTTAAATTTATTTATGACAGAGATTTAGAAATAAAGAATTTTAAACCAGAAAAATACTTGCAACTAGTTTCAGAAACTGAAGGTATTAAATTAGAAGTTAAAGAAAAGTTTAAGTTAAAAGATGCAGCCAAAGCTGAAGAAAAAGGACATTTACTTAATAATTCACAAGCTCTTGTTTCAGATTTAAAAAAAGAAAAAGTAAAAAAATATCCTAAAAAACTGTTTTCTCTTTCTCAATTACAATCAGAATTATCTAAATCACATAAAATTAATTTTCAAGCCTCTATGAAGTCTATACAGAGTTTATATGAAAAGGGATATATTACATATCCAAGAACAAATACAGAGTATCTTAGCATAAATGAAATACCTAAAATAGAATCAATTATAAAGAATTACCCGGAGGTAAATCTTAAAGTAAAAAAACTCAAGTCTATCTTTGATGATAATAAACTAGAAAGCCATAGTGCTATTATTATCACCACTAAAAGACCTAAAAAAGATGAGCTCAAAGCCTTAGAAAAAACAATATACAAGACGGTCTTTAATCGTTTTGTATCTAATTTTTTAGATGAGGAAACAATTATATCTAAAACCACTTTAAAAATAAGAGTTAATGAAGAAATATTTACATTGAAAGGTGAAACAATTGAAAATGAGGGCTTTTTAAAATATGAACCCCAAAAGATTACAAATAACCTACCAAAACTCAATGTAGGTGATATATTTAAAGTAGATTTTAAGATAGTCTCAAAGGAAACTCAAGCACCATCTAAAATAACAGAAAGTTCATTATCAAGCTTTCTTAAAAATCCATTTAAAACAGAAAAAACTACTGAAAACGAAGAATATAAAGCAATTCTTGAGGGTGTTGAAATAGGGACTGAAGCAACAAGAACTGGTATTGTAGAAAAATGCATAAAAGAAAAATATCTTAGTCAGAAAGGACAAAACTTTTCCATAGAGCCCTTGGGAGAAGATTTGATAAAAACACTGGATATTCTTCAGATAAATCTATATAAAAACCGAACAATAGAGTTTTCTAAACTTTTAAAAAAAATATCCAGAGGAGAGACATCATTAGAATCTCTGATATCACTCACAAAAGAAGAATTAGATATAACTATTTCAAAAAAAGTTGAAATCGATAAGATAAATACTAAAAGCTATGATAAGGAAATTATTGGAATTTGCCCTAAATGTGGAAAAAATATTTATCAGGGAAAAACAAAAACTAAAAAGATCACTTATTATTGTGAAGCATATAAAGAAGGATGTAAATTTGTCCTTTGGGAAGACTCAAAACATTATGATAATAAAATAAAAATAACCAAAACAAAAGCCAAACTATTGTTAAATAAGTCTAGAAAAGCTCTGTTTAAACTTAAGAATAAATCTGGGAAAGAATATGAGGCATACTTAAAATTAAAACTAAATGGTGACTATATAAATTTCGAATTAGACAGCTTCCCAAAAAAGTAGGGATTATTTCACACCCTCGATCTATTGGCTCATAAAAATATGATTCTGAAGAAGCTTATATGATAGTACAAATAGACTAGTAAAGGGTTTCCAAAATTTAGTTTGAATTTTGGAAACCCTAAAAAATAAAAAATGAAAGACCCCACTAAATTTTGGAAACTTCCCTAAAGACCTTTTATTTTTTTGTATATATCACCACGTGGACCAATAATTGCAACTATAATTAACTGCCCTTCGCTATCCATCTTAAAAATAGATCTATAATTTCCAATTTTAAGTCTCTTTAAATTATTATAGTCTTGAAGGTTTTTAATATTATATAAATCTACTGATTCTATGTCTTTTGATATACTATCAAAGACTCTATGAAATTGGAGTCCAACCTTTTTATTTTTTAATAAAAACTTTTGGGCTTCTTTTTTATATCTAACCCTGTAATATGTCATCCACAGTCACCTCTACTCCGTCAGAATCATCATTTAAATCTATATCTTCTAGCAGAAGCATTATATCTTTTTCTTCCTCAGGAGATACAAATTCACAGTTTTGATTTATATAGTTCAAAAGATCTTGATTCTCTCTCTCTTGTATTTCTTTGGCCATAGTTTTTCTTATAAACTCACTGACAGAAATTTTAAGCTCCTTAGCTTTATCAGTTATCAATTCCCACTCTTCATCCGAAAATAAAATATTATGTCTTTTAAAAGCTTGTGGCATAAAAATTCCCCCTCATCTCATATACACCATTATACACCACTAGGTAAATAATATCAAGATGATAACCTGAAAGAATTAAATACGGAGACCTGTAAATATATTGGATATTATATTTTATGTTCTTATTTTCTGAAATAGAAAAAGTAGTTCCAATCAATTTTCGTAATAAAATTATGAACTTTATTTATTTTATTTTTTTCTTATTTATACATCTTCGTCTAAATTTTCATTTATAATAATACTTTCCCCTGAATTCGTGGAATGGCACCACTTTTTTAGACAACTTTTTTAAGGTTATTCATTTTGTACTCTACTGGTGTTTGATCTTAAATGGATAGTTTGACAGTTTTCTTAAAGTCATATAAAAATCATAATATTTCAACCAAGGTCTAAGTGTAATGTTTATACTTAGACTTTTTTGATTAAATTACTACTAATTAAGGACGATTAGAATTAAATTCATACAATATATAATTATAAACCAAAACATTGAAAATAATGGGTTATATACTTGACATTTAATCTTATAATAGTTAGAATTTAGTAATAAAATAGTTTTAAAATATTAAAAAAGGGGAGGATTATGGATAACTACAATTCACCATTATATATGAACAGAACAGATCTATTATATCGTTTGAAAACAGATAAGGACATCAATGTAGTCTGGGCAGAATTAATGGAATACAGAAAGAATATAGGTATTGAAATTCCACTTATCGATCAAAAATCTAAAAATATTTTTTTTGTCCTTACTGATAAACTTAAAGAAAATATAGCAAAAATTGATGACTTGGCAAGACAGAATATTTTTGAAGAACTTGATGAGGAAACTAAGATGAATGTAATGCTCGGAGCACAAGCAGATGAAGCATTCTATTCGAGTGTCATTGAAGGTGCACATACAACTAAAAAACGTACCAAAGACATGATAGAAAAAAAAGAGCAGCCCAAAAACAAGGATGAGCAAATGGTCCTCAACAATTACAACGCTTTGATTTATGTCTTAGAAAAAATAAGTAATCCTATTTCTGAAAGAATAATCCTTGATATATATCATATAATAACCAATTCTACATTGGAAATAGATGAAGTCGTTGAAAAATACAGAACAGGTGAAAACGAGGTTAGAAATTTAGAAGAGGTTATATATATTCCTCCAAAGGCTGAAAATGTTGAAGGTATGATGAATTTACTAATTCATTTTATCAGAACTGAATCTGATGAAAGAATACATCCAATTCTAAAGGCAATAATCATTCACTATTATTTTGTATATATTCATCCATTTTATGATGGAAATGGAAGAACTGCACGTGCTTTAACCTATATGTATCTTATTCAAAATGGTTATAGCTTTTTTAAGTATTTTTCTATATCAAGCTTAATAAAGGAAGCTAGACAGGGATATTATAAATCTATTAAAAATTCAGAAGACTACGAAAGTGATATGACTTACTTTGCAATTTTCTATACTGAAATGATTCTAAAAAGCATTGTAAAAGTTAGAAATGATTTCAAGAGAGAATATCTCAAACAAGTTATAAAACTAGATTTAGAAAAAAGAGGAGTAGCTCTTAACAAAAGACAGGAAAAAATAATAGAAAAGACTATCTCTTTTGGAAAAGAATCTATAGATATAGAGTTTTATAGGAAAATAAATAAAGTAACACAAGAGACTGCTAGAAAAGACTTAAATATTCTGGTTGAAATGAGAGTTTATTTAAAGGAAAAAGTAGGGAAAAAATACCAATATCGTTTGAGAACAAATTTAGATAAACCACAATAAATTTGACAGTTTTATTCTAAGACTAAATTAGGCTGTTGCAAAAGTACTGTATAATTTTCAGTATTGCAATGGCCTTTTCTATTGTAAATAACAATAGCTTTAAAGGCCGTGGTCGGTTTTTTTAGGGAAAACGGATCATTTATTTGTTTAGCCCAGTGTTTTCAATGTTTTGTTGATTTTCCTAAAAATTGCTTAAAATTTTTCTATTTTAAGTTGAATTTTATGGAATGGCACCACTTTTTTAGACAACTTTTTTAAGGTTATTCATTTTGTACTCTACTGGTGTTTGATCTTAAATGGATAGTTTGACAGTTTTCTTAAAGTCATATAAAAATCATAATATTTCAGCCAAGGTCTAAACGTAATAGCACCTAGATTTTAACCACAAAAAGGCACTCTTCGGAGTGCCTAATCTTTTGAATATTATATTAATTCATTTTGGAAAGGTATAAATTAAAAATAAACTTCTTTGTATTAACTTCCTTTTAAAAGATTGAAAAGATGGACGTTTATATATATAACTTCTCTTCCAACTTTCTCACTTTTTAAAATTCCAATTTCTTCTAACGCTCTAAGATACTTAGTCATAGTTTTTCTAGTAGCGAAACCCTGTTCAACAAGGTGAGATCCCTTAGTATAGGTCTCTGTAAAGATAAATTCTATTAACTCTTTATTATATATTTTAGGAAGTTTATTTTTTACTTCTTGGGTTGTTATGTCCATAAGACTTTTAATATTCTTGGCAAGTTCTAAGGTATCTCTGGAAGTAATTTCAATGGCTTTTAAAATATATAAGACCCATTTCTCCCAGGCTTCATTTATTGTAACTTCTTCTAGAAGTTTATAGTATAATCCTTTATTTTTGATAATATATGAACTTAGATATAGTATCGGAGATTCTAACAGTCCTTCTTTGAGAAGATAAAGAATATTAAGAATCCTTCCTGTTCTTCCGTTTCCATCATAAAAAGGGTGGATAGCCTCAAACTGATAATGAGATATAGCTAGTTTTATTAAGGGGTCGATATCAGTTTCTATATTATAATATTCTTCTAAATTTCTTAATAGCTGCCTTATAAGTTCTTCTCCTGACGGAGGAGTGTAGATTACTTCATCTGTTAGTGCATTTTTTAGAGCTGTCCCTGGAATTTTTCTGATCCCACCGCTATTATTTTCAAGAGTTTCTTGAATTTCTATAATAAGATTGGTACTAATAAACCCTTTTTCTTTTACTAATTCTACTCCTCTCCATAAGGCAGTTCTGTAGTTTAAAACTTCTTTTGTGCTTGGATCAATTTTCTTTTCATCAATAGCGATTGCTTTGTATAAACTGTCATTAGTAGTAACTATATTCTCTATTTCTGAACTGGCTTTTGCTTCCTGCAGAGCTAATGAACTTATTAGTATTTCTTTATTGGGTATTAATTCTGAATATGCTTTTAATTCTGCAAGAGCTCTACTTGATTTGTTCAGCTGCTTTAATACTGAAACAGTTTCTATATCTATTTTAGGTGGCAAAATTTTTAAATCATTATTAGGTGTCATCTTCTCCTCCAAATGGTAAAATTAATGATAAATTACCATAATCATTTAATATGAGTTAATTATACCACTATATTTTATGAAATGGTAATTTTTTTATTTTTTTACCATAATATATTTTTTATGAGTAATAAAGATTTTAATTGGAGGTTTGTGGTAGAATTTATTTTTTTACTTAAATACACATTACTACAAATAATTGAATCTTAAATGGGGTCCCCTCATGAAAATTCCTTAGCGTTGTAAATCCGAATTTTCCTGACGGGACCCCTCGTTGAAATATAAAAACCTAAAACATCTATAAATAAAGGATTTTAGGGTTTAGTCGTCAAAGTATGTATCACTCTAAAATACTTATTTATCAAGTTATTTCTACAATATATAGAGATAAAAAAGAGATTAAATCTAGTTATTACACCGGACTCACTTTCTATTTTATAATCCAATAAAAGTTATTATTATAAAACTTTTTCGAGTATAGTCGAATAAAAATTGAAAGTATAGTTTTTTTTTGTTATACTCTATTTAAGAGGTGATATTATGAAAAATAGAGATCTTTATCTTAATCAACTCATTCAGTTTAGGGATAAAAAATTAATTAAGGTAATCACCGGTTTAAGACGTTCGGGTAAGTCAACCCTACTTTCACTATTTGAAAATCATCTGATCGCCAGCGGTGTTGACAACAAACACATTATCCGTATGAACTTTGAGTCATTTGAGTTCGATGAAATTATCAGTTATAAGGAACTCCATGCACACATTAAAGAACGCATTAGTGACACAAATAAAAAATATTATATTCTTCTTGATGAAGTCCAGCAGGTTTCTTCATGGGAAAAAGTTATTAATTCTTTCCTTGTCGATGCCAATGTAGATATCTATATAACTGGGTCAAATGCTTATCTTTTGTCTTCAGAACTTTCCACATTGCTATCGGGCAGATATGTTGAAATCAAAATGCAGCCTTTATCCTTTAAAGAGTATTTATATTTCTTAGAATCAGATAAAGAAATGAATCTCCAAGAAAAATTTAATCAATATCTTCAATACGGTGGGCTTCCTACAGTAGTTGATCTATTAAATAATCCAGATACAATCGGTCCTTTCCTGGAAGGCATCTACAATACTGTGCTTATGAAGGACGTTATTGAAAGGAATGGGGTCAGGGATGCCGCCCTTCTTGAAAGTATTTTGAAATTTATCGCTGCCAATATCGGAAGTATCGTCTCTACTAAAAAAATTAGCGACTATCTTACCAGTAGTGGGAGGAAGACTACTAGTGATACGATTGATAATTATCTTAGGATGCTTGAAAATGCATTTATCATTTACAAGGCAAACCGCTATGACTTAAAAGGGAAGATGTTTCTAAAAACCCTTGAAAAGTATTACATCGTTGATATAGGTATACGCAATAGATTGACCAGCCTAGGTAACACAGATTATGGTCATGTTTTAGAAAACGTAGTTTATCTGGAACTATTAAGACGTGGCTATGAAGTGACTATTGGAAAAATCGGTTCCTTAGAAGTCGACTTCGTCGCCTCAAAAACAGACGAAAAAATCTACTATCAAGTTTCAGCTACAATCATGGATACGAAAACGAGAGAGCGAGAGCTTAGACCTCTAGAATCCATTTCTGATAACTATCCGAAATATATTTTGACTATGGACCAAATCATTTTCAATGACTACTCTGGGATCAAAGTTAAAAATATCATAGACTTCTTGATTGAATAGTCAAAAGTCCCTGAAAATGGGACTTTTTTTTATTCGTATTTCATGTAGGCTTCAAATCCCGCCTTTTTTAGAAAGGTATAATTAACTATTTTTTGACATTTTCCCAATATGAAAGGTCACTATCCTTCATACAGTGAACAGTAACTCCATTTTCCATATGATGATTTATGCATTCACAGCATTTACCATGACGGATACATTTGATATTAGGACAAGTACACCTTTCATTATTACAGCTCATTTTTTCTTACCATCCTTTTTTTAATTTTTTTATATTAATTATCAAGATATAAGTGTAAAGTCACATATCTGATCTAAATATAAATTAACATTTTTAACATTGTTTAAATTGGATAGGCTACAATAAGTTGGACAGTTTTTTAAAGTAATATATAAATCATAATATTTTAACCAAGGTGTAAGTGTAATGTTTATACTTAGACTTTTTTGATTAAAAATTCTTAAAAGTATATCATTTGAATTTTTGTACAATTTTCATTACAATTAAAGAAATTTTTCAAGGAGGAGTAATGAACCTTTCCTTTACAGAAATCGGCTGGGAAGATAACACATATTGGTGTGATACTGACAGAAAAATTCAGAAAAAAATTCAGAAATTGATCAAAGAAGTATTAAGACATCCATTTGAGGGTATAGGCAAGCCTAAGAGACATTGTAGCCTATCCATTTTTTTGAAGGGTTTATCCATTTTCTTTTGAATATTTTTATAGCCGAAACTGTTTTATTAATTTAAATTATTAAAGACAACAGCAAAGAAAATCATAGAAGTTTGTATAAGAAAATTAAGAGGTAGAGGAAATTAAAAAATAGTGAAAAGGATTAATATTAAATTTTAAAGGCGGTGATAGGATGTTAGAAACAATTGCTGTAATCCTAATAATATTATGGATTTTAGGAATAGTTAGTTCGTATACTATGAGTAGTTTTATACATATTCTTCTAGTAATTGCGATAATTGTAATATTGATACGGATAATACGTGGAAGAAAGTTATAAGAATCAAGGAGGGCTTTTTATGAAAAAAAATTTATTTGTAGATGCTGTTAAAGAAAAGGTTTCGGAAATGAAAGAGAATATTAAAGAAAAGACTTCGGAAATGAAAGAAAATGTTGCAGAAAAGGCTACAGAAATGAAAGAAAATGTTGCAGAAAAGGCTACAGAAATGAAAGAAAATGTTGCAGAAAAGGCTACGGAAACGAAAGAGAATGTTGCGGAAAAGGCTACAGAAATGAAAGAAAATGTTAAAGAATAGGCTTCAAAGGTGGATATGAAGGAAGTTGTCGAAGCTACTGCAATGGGGACAACTTATATTGTTAAAGATTGAGAAAATTTTATACCTTATCATATGAGGGGAATTGTATATAAAACTAAATATGATTTTGTGGTTAGCCAAGTGCCCTTGAACCTCTTAAAGGTAGTCTTTCTGGTTTATGTTCTAGAAGAATTGATCGTGAACATCGTTTAGTTTATGAAGTAGATTCAAATGAAATAATAGTTCACCAATGCAGATACCATTACGATAGATCTTAGCCATTGCTTGAAACTATTTTAATTTAGCGATATTATGTTCAAAACTGGATAGACTATAACAAGTCAAACAGTCTATATTAAAATCATTATAAAAATAACAATATTTCAATTAAGATCAAAAAGAAAAAGGTCCTTTCCGAAGTGCCTTTTTTTTTATGGGAAAATACTTCTTTTAATTATTTTAAATATTTATAATTCAAAATACTACAGTATTCTGTACTTTTTTAAAATCATACTTTTCACAAGTTCAAAATACACGTTTGCGAATTTTATGAACTAGTAGTACAATATATTAGTTTTAAAAATTGTAATTTGAACTTAAAATAGAGGTGAAACATGAAAAACAGGGTAAATTTGTTATTTAAAGATAAAAAAAGAGTTTGGGCTTACTGGAGAGTGTCAACTTCAAAACAGAGTGAAGGCAGACAGATAAAAATATTTGAAGATTACGGATTAGATAATATTTTTATAAGAGGAGATAAGATAACTGGAAAATCCAATGCCGAAGATAGAGACATGTATTCTGAAATGAAAAAACTCATGGTTCCTGGAGATTACCTCTTGATTAAAAATTTGGACAGACTGGGGAGAGATAAAAAATTTATTTTAAAAGAATACTGGAATCTTGTGGACATAGGAATTAATATTCTTATAATCGATACTCCTTACCTATCTAGTGAAGATTTGAAAGCCCAAGCAGAGAAACAAGCAGAGATATTTAAGGATTTCACCATGGACACTGGAAATGGTCTGTTAGATGACTTTATCAGTGGACTGGGGGAGCTCATCAAAAAATTGATGATAGGAATGATAGACCAACAACTTGAAAATGAAGCTCTCAGAGCAGAAGCTGAGAGGGGAAATATAGCCCTCAGAGTTAAGGAAGGGGTAAAGATAGCACAGGACAGGCTTAGAAAGGAAGACAGAGGGTGGGGAAGACCCTGTATAGAGGTCACTCCTGAAGTAAATGATATTCTTAGAAGATGGAATTCTAGGGAAATTATGCAGAAAGAAGCTTTAGAAAAACTTAAGCTATACGGGGTTGGTAGAACTACGGCATATAAATTAAAGTTGAATAAATCTTAAAAATCATCTATAATTTTTTATTGAACCATAGCTAAAATAACGTTTCTAAAATCCCTTCGCTTATAAGCATGAGTTTGACCATTAAATAATAAATGTAAGAGATAAAGGAAGTTGAGTATTTACAGAAGATAATATATAATAAAAATATGCTTTATTTTGGGAGGGTAAAATGATTAATCTTAGAAAAATCAACCTATTAAGAGATAAATTACAAATATTATACAATGCTGAAAGAGTATATGTATTTGGATCTTATGCCTGGGGAGAACCTACAGAGGATAGTGATTTAGATATATTGGTAATTAGCAATAAATTTAAAGAATTAAGCCTTGGGAAAAGGATAGCCAAAGCTACTGATATTCTTTTTGATTTAGATTTTCCAGTGGACTTGGTAGTCGAAACATCTGAAGAGTTTAATTTATCAAAGAATACTAGGGGTAGTCTTGAAAGTTATGTGGACAGCAAGGGGGTAGTATTACATGGATAAATGGGAGCAACTATTACAGAGATCAAAAAATGACCTTCTAACAGCTAAAAAAGGGTTAATAGAGCCTAAAACACTCGATACTTCAGCATATCATTGTCAGCAATGCGCAGAAAAAGCAATGAAAGCTTATCTTAACTATAAAGGGAAAGATACAGAAGATAGAAAATTGAGAACTCATAATTTATTAATGCTCTTAAAAGCTTGTATTATTGAAGATCCAGAGTTTGAAAAAATGAAGAAAGCTTGTGGAATATTAAACCCCAATGACACTCTATATAGATATTTTAACAATAACCAAATAATGCCAGAAGAAGACGAAGTAATTGAGCTAATAAATCTATCTGAAGAAGTCTATATTTTTGTTAAAAGTTTAATAAAAATATAATTATTTACAAGTGTACAGAAGTGTCCTAAATTTACTGAAAAAGGGTTCCTAAGGGGACTCTTTTTTTCAAGCTAATATTTCAACCAAAGTCTATGTTTAATAATATCTGGATTTTAAACAAAAAACTTCACACTCCCTTTAATAGTCAGTTCAAAAAAATTAGCCGCTCTAAGTCTATTTTTCCAACAGATGACTCTCTTCAAAAGGTTTTTTATCTGGCTTCCAAAAACATGTTAAAAAATTGATTCAGAAGATCAGGGGCTGGGAAAAGATGCTTAGAATGCTGGTAGTAGTTTATCCAGAAAAGATGGATAAATATTTAATTTAAAAGGAGCTCTAGCTAGAGCTCCCATAGATGACTAGGAATGTAATTTACACGTAATTTGGGAAAGACCCGCTTTATTTGCTTTTAAATGTCGCCTTCCTTTTTTCAAGAAACGACAACATTCCTTCCTTTTGGTCATATGTAGAAAAACACAACCCAAATAAACTACTTTCAATATACATACCTGTAGTTTTATCTACCTGTAATCCCTTATCAATTGCCTCCTTTGAGTATCTTACAGCAAATTTTGCATTTTCTAATATTTTGTTTGCCATCCCTAGAACCTCTTCCATAAGAAATTCAGGTTCTACTACTTTATTTACTAATCCTATCCTCTCTGCTTCTTGAGCATCAATTATCTTCCCTGTATAAATTAGCTCTTTGGCTTTAGCTACACCTACAAGTCTTGGAAATCTTTGAGTTCCACCAAATCCAGGAGTAATTCCTAAAGTAACCTCTGGTTGACCAATTTTAGCTTTAGTCGAGGCTATCCTAATGTCACATGCCATAGCAAGCTCACACCCACCACCCAATGCAAATCCATTCAAGGCAGCAATTACAATTTTTTTACTGTTTTCGATAGCGTTAAATGCGTTAATACCAGATAAACCGAACTCCTTAGCTTCAACAGCATTTAGATTTTTCATATAAGATATATCTGCCCCTGCAACAAAAGATTTCCCTTCACCTGTAATGATAATCACATCAATATTATCATCATTTTCAAGTTCTTTAAAACAATGATAAATTTCAACTGTTGTTTCTACATTTAAAGCATTTAACGCCTTTGGTCTATTTATCTTCACTATACAAATTTTATCATTTGTTTCTATAATTAAATTTTTATACTTCAAAAGTTCACCTCTTTTTATCATTTCGTGAATAAGAGTAGTTATGATTCTATTTCCAGAGCCCCTACAGGAAGTCCTAGTGCTATGGCATCCCCAGTGATATTAGTTTTTTTCGTGAACCATTTAAGATCTAAATTATATTATTTTGAAAGTTTAGCCATTACTCCTCGTGACTTAGTAGCAAAGGCTTCATTTATCTCTAAAATTTCTATCTCTTTTAGTTGTATTTTTACTTTACTCAGTGCATTATTTATGGCTGGGACAGGGGCCATAACCCTTATAGAAGGGTCTACCCCGACTTGACCTGTAGATATTATTTCGGCAATAGGTTTAAACGTATATTTTTCAATAATGTTTATATCATTCAGTAATTAAGAGAATAATCTAAAAATATAAAAATATTTTTATTACCAATTATTTTTTAGAAATACTATTTTTGATTTTTAATAAAATAGAATCAAGGTTAGAAAATTCTTCATGAGAAATATCGGCAGTAACATTGTCAAACATTGCTCGGTCAATCAAAGATATTTTTAGAAATAAATTATTGCCTTCAGGTGTAATATAAAGAGAAAATGCTCGTTTATCAAAGGAATTTTTTTTTCGAATAATCAGAGATTTTTTTTCTAGTTTATCTATAACAGCTTTGATATTATTTGGGTCTTTTTCTGTTTTGCAGGCAATCTCTTTTTGAGAGATTCCTTCCTTATGTGATAATATTTTCAAAACTGTCCATTGTTCAGGAGTGATCCCATACTCTTTAAATCCTTCAGTTAAATATTGGCGAATCTTTCTAGATGCCGAAAAGATAGAATACACTATATTTTCACTATTCATCGTTGTCTATCCTCCTAGATCTTACATAAGGAAAGTTTAGATTTTAAATACTTAGGATAGCCCTACTATTTTTTATTAATTTTATATGAACTTAAGAAAACTGTCCAAAACGTTGTAGCCTATCTACTACTATCCATTCTATTAAATTGCTTAACTACATATGCTGAATTTTTTTAACTATGTTTTAGGATTACTCTTCCTACCAATTTTCCAGCTAACATCTCATCTATCTTATCTAATATTCCTTCCATAGATACTTCTACGACTCCAGATTCTAAATTTTTACCCTTCCAACTTTTAGCCAATGTGTTCCATACATCTAATCTTTTTGGCATAGGACAGTTAACCGAATCAATTCCAATAAGTTTTACTCCTCTAAGAATAAAAGGATATACATTCATTGTAGGAATATCTCCACCTGCTACATTTCCACAAGTTGTTACTGCACCACTGTATTTTGTAGATCTAATAGCTGTGGATAGAGGATTTCCCCCTACAGTGTCAATGACTCCTGCCCACTCCGGTCTAAGCATTGGTTTTCCAGTTGTATTATCAGCTTCCTCTCTAGAAATCGTTCTAGTCGCTCCTAAACTTAATACAAAATCTCTTTCCGCTTCTGTATTAACTACTCCAACTACACTATATCCTAATTTTACAAGGAATTTTACTGAATGATTTCCTACTCCTCCAGATGCACCAATTACTAATATTTCACCATCTGCTGGCTTAACGTTAGCTATTAATTCATATACAGATAAAGCAGATGTAAATCCTGCTGTCCCATATATCATTGTTTCTTTAAGGGTTAAATCCTTAGGTTTCTTGACTACCCAGCTAGCAGGTACTCTTATATATTCACCAAATCCACCGTCTGTATTCATTCCTAAATCATAACCAGTAATTAATACTTCTTCACCAATTTCGAAATCATCTACCTTAGATGAAACAATAGTTCCAGCAGCATCTATCCCAGGTGTATGAGGGAATTCTCTTGTTACTCCTCTGTTTCCCTTAGAAGAAAGTGCATCCTTATAATTAAGTGATGAGTATGCCACCTTTATCACAATTTCTCCCTCTGGAAGCTCCTCTATACTTCTTTCAACAATCTTTGATACAAACGTCTTTTCCTCTTCTTCAAAAATTCTAATTGCTTTAAACTTCATATTTTTTCCCTCCTAATTAGTAGATTATTACACTATTTTACTTATTAAAAATTACACAGTAATTTCCTTCTGATGTTCTGCATTTACTGCATCTGACACATTTAACTTTTTTTCTGTCTCCGTCTTTCCACCTCTTTATCAGATTCGGTTCTGTAAGTAATGGCCTTGATAATCCAAACATTGAAATGTTACTAGAGTTTAAAATTTTATCTGCGGTTTCATAAGTTTTTATCCCACCAACAGTTATTACAGGAATTTTCAGTTCTTCTGAAATAATTTCAGCAAACCTTCCAAAATAAGCTTCATCTTGTATTTTATAACCTTCAAATTCATGGCCTATTAAAGACTCACCTTTTCCATGGATATTTCCTGAAACTTCTATTGCATTTATGCCTATTTCTTCCATTTTTTTGGATATTCTTCTTGTCTCTTCAAATGTCAATCCTCCATCAAAGAAATCAGAAGCAGTCAGCTTAACTAAAATAGGATAGTCAGAATCTGTTTCATTTCTCATTGCATTATATATTTCTACTAAAAATCTCATTCTATTCTCTAAAGATCCGCCATATTCATCCTTTCTCTGATTATAATATGGTGATAGAAATTGATTGATAAGATAAGTATGGGCTGCATGGATCTCTATTCCGTCAAATCCAGCATCTTTAGACCTTCTTGCAGCTTGACCAAAAGCCTTAATAATATAGTTTATATCCTTTTTAGTCATAGGAGTCCCAAGGGTTCCAGTAGATAATTCTGCAACATCACTAGGAGCAAATATTTTTCTTGCACCTACGTTATACTTTGTTTTAGTTCCTCCATAAGCCACTTGAAGAATGATTTTGGAGTTATATCTATGAACTCTTTTGCATAGCTCACTATATCCTTGAACAAACGAGTCATTATATATACCGAACATTCCCGCATTAGGCTGTTCTTCTTCTACAATATTTGCATATCCTGTGATAATGAGACCAACCTCTCCTTTAGCAAGATCTTCATATAAATCAAATAACCTTGGGTTCATCTTTCCATCCTGTGTCATATTTTCCCAAGTTGCTGTTCTCACAAAACGATTTTTAACTGATAAATTCCCAATTTTAACTTCATCAAATAATTTTTTCATGAGCCACCTCAATTTTTTTATTCTTTTATTACGGATCCGTACTAAAAGTGTTATTATAATAATACGCATAAAAAAAAATGTCAAGAACAATTATTTTTAAAAATAAACTTAGGAGTGGTGAAAATGAACGCTTATTTATTAATTGGTTTTGGAAGTACCTATAATAAATTAACATTAGTTGATGTTGAATCTGAAAAAATATTAGCAACATCTAAGGATATTACTACTGTAGAAGATGATATAATGATAGGTTTTGAAAAAACCTACAAAAAACTAAAAATTGAAGTAAATAAAAAAATAGATTTTGAAAATATAAATTTTATAAATAAAATAGCCTGTTCATCCGCAGGAGGTGGGCTAAAGGTTTATGTGATAGGATTGGTGCCAGATCTTACATCAAAAGCAGCAAAAGAAGCATCATTAGGAGCTGGAGAAAGTGTAATTGAAATTGAAATTAAAAACCATAAACTTGGAGTATTTTGAATTCCTATTGTGGAATTAAGAGACCTCCGATATTTAAAGTAGACGTCCCAAAAGCTGCACCAGCACTCAGACAAAACAAACAGCATCAATTACCTGGTAAAATTTATTATTTTCTATTTTTTCTGTAATAGGAGAAAGTTGTGAGCCGATACTAAACGGTTTTTTTTAATTATAGAAAGAGATTGCAAATAAAACGGTGGGCAATGTATACATCGCATACGGAGTAAAAGTCCAGTGTAAAAACATTGTTTACATGGCAAATTTTTCAGTTTCTGGAGAAAGTGGTTGTATTCCTAAAGTTTTAGGTGGATACGCTAAGTGATAAATTGGTTCAGCAGTTCCCCAAAAAACTATGCCTGCTGCAAGGGTTGTGCATAAAGTGATGGCAAATCGGTTAAAATTTGATGGAAATGGTTTTGCATTAACTCCTCCTATTTTTATTTCACTTAATTTTGAAAAATACATGATGGCAACAGCAATAATAACTAAAAAGCCTATTAGATTAAATGCCCATCCAAAATTTGCAAGCATCCAATCACTTGCGGCTGTAACATTTTAAATATATCTTGGAAAACTCAGTTGAGTTTAAGGAAACTATTAAAAGTATGAAAGCAGGCCAAAAAGCAATAGGCCTAATTTGTTTAAACATAATATCCCCCTTAGTTTTTATTTCATCTATCTAAAATTTAATAATCAAATACTATACTTATATGATAAAAAAACTAAATATATAAAAGGTATAACTATTATTGGATATATTTATATTATTAGATTAAAGTTTGTCATTCTCTCTTAATCTGTGAAGAAATTTTTCAAAAAATATAAAAAAGATACTCCTCGATTTTTCATAATGTAATAAGTTCTCATCTTGGAATGACTTTGTTAAATAAATTACCTGTGAAAATTTTTCCATTTCAATGTTTGTGTTGTATTCATCTAATATTTGAATTATATACCCTCCTTTATTGGAAATTTTATTTAACAACTCAGAGGTTTTTTTAAACTTTCCACTTACAGAAAATAAAATTAATATGGTGTCTTCATTGTATAGTTTTTCAATCACCATTTCTTCACTAGTTGTTATAATATTTTTTTTAACAGCTAATTTCAATTTATATGCAAAATATTCTGCTGCTAAAAGAGAGGGACCGTATCCAACTAATATTATATTTTGGTATTTTTCTATAGTTTTAATAAGATCATCTATAATCTTAATATTAAAGTTTTGTAAAAAATCGATTATTCTTTTTTCTTCAAGATTCGTTTCTTTTTTCTGTGGTAAAGGAGATTCTTTAGAAAGATATTTAATAAACTGCTTATAATTTTCAAATCCTAGTTTTTTAGAAAGTTTGGATATTTTAGATGGAGAGACTTTTGCAATTTCAGCAACTTCATAAATTTTAAGTTTACTGGTTATTTTGTCAGAATTATTAATAGTCTCTATTATGCATTTTTCTAGATTGTTCAATTTAGTGTGGCTAATACCTATCATAAAAATCACCTTCACCTTATATTTTGTTTCGTAATAAATATTTTATTATATTAATAATAACAAAATCAAAGAAAATTTTCCACCTAAATACATTTTAAATGTAAAAAGTATAAAAATTTCCAAAATTTAAATTGAAAAAACTAATGATATTTTCAATACTAACATAAATTGAATGATCAAATTAATGGAAAATTTTCCATTTTTATATTTTAAATTCTAATTTATGTAAAAATTTCCAAAAAAACCATTGACTAAAAAAAAAACAGGTGGTATATTCATTATCAAGATAAACAAACCACCAAATCAGATTAACTTTTTCTGTAACAATACTTTCTAATCAATAAAAGTACATCCGCGAGAAGTAAAATTAGAAAAAATATAATAAAATGGAGGTAACGAATGAACAATATCAATGACATTCAAAAATTTTCAATGGATTTTTTCTCTTTAAAAGGTAAAAATGCTCTTATAACTGGTGGAAATACAGGATTGGGACAGGCTTTTGCACTTGCTTTAGCCAAAGCGGGAGCCAATATATTTATACCTAGCATAATGGATGATGACGGAGAAACTAAAAAATTGATAGAAGCTGAAGGTGTAAAGATGG
Source organism: Ilyobacter polytropus DSM 2926 (assembly GCF_000165505.1). NCBI lineage: Bacteria > Fusobacteriati > Fusobacteriota > Fusobacteriia > Fusobacteriales > Fusobacteriaceae > Ilyobacter > Ilyobacter polytropus. The sequence goes on from NC_014634.1 coordinate 107,680, forward strand.
AATTCATGATGGCAGATATAACAAAAGAAGGCATGCCTAAAAAAATTATTGAAAGGTGTGTAGAAACGCTTGGATCTATAGATATTTTAGTTAATAGTGCAGGAATATGTAAAATAGCAGAGGTAAAAGATTTTGCAAGAAATGAATGGGATCCAATGATAAGTGTAAATCTAACAGCAGCATTTGAATTAAGTCACGAAGCAGCTAAATATATGATTCCTCAGAATAACGGAAAGATTATCAATATATGTTCAATGTTTTCTTTCTTAGGCGGTCAATGGTCTCCAGCTTACGCCGCTACTAAGCATGGAATTGCAGGTTTTACAAAAGCTTACTGCGATGAGCTAGCACAATATAATATTCAAGTAAACGGAATTGCACCTGGATATTATGCAACTGATATAACATTAAAGACTAGAAGTAACCCTGAAACAAATAAAAAAGTTCTGGATCATATCCCTGCAAATCGTTGGGGTGAAACAATGGATCTTATGGGAGCTACTGTTTTCTTAGCTAGTAATGCTTCTAATTATGTAAATGGCCACGTGCTTGCTGTAGATGGTGGATATCTAGTAAGATAAATTTTATTATAAAAATTAAAGAAAAGAGGAGAAAAAATGTCTAAAAAAGAATTAGTATTAAAGGATTTAGAATCATTAGTTGATGTTAATCAAATTGTAACAAATGCAGAAGAGTTATACGATGCAGCATCAGACAGATATAAAAAGTATGCCAAAGCAAGAAAAGTGTTGGATGTTCCTACTCCTATAGCTATAGTGTATCCAAGTTGTACAAATGATGTAGAGAATTTACTCAAATACTGTAATAATAATGATATAAATGTTATAGCAAGGAGTGGTAAAACTGCTACAGAGGGTGGTCTTGAAAATTGGAAAGAAGACACTTTAGTTATTGATGGTTCTAAAATGAATAAAATTATAAAACTAGACACCTACAATATGCAAGCTACTGTACAGTGTGGAACAAGACTTCTAGATTTAGAGGACGAGCTCAGAAAATTAGGTTATACGACTGGGCATTCACCACAATCTAAACCTGTAGCACAATTGGGGGGGCTTGTGGCTACTAGAAGTATCGGTCAATTTTCTACTCTTTATGGTGGGATAGAAGACATGGTTGTAGGACTAGAATGTGTATTTCCTGATGGACATATTTCAAAAATAAAAAATGTTTCCCGTCGTGCTGGAGGACCAGATATCAGACATCTTGCTATAGGTAATGAAGGAACACTATGTTACATAACAGAGGTGACTGTTAAAATATTTAAATACTACCCTGAAAATAATAAGTTCTATGGATATTTAACTGAAGATATAGATACTGGTTTAAAAATCCTACGTGAAGTTATGGTTAATGGCTTCAGACCATCGGTTGCACGTGCTTATTCTGAAGAGGATGCACAACAACATTTCTATCATTTTCATGAAGGTAAATGTGTTTTAGTGTTTATGGCTGAGGGGCCAAAAGGTATAGTAGATGCCACAGGTGAAGGGATAGAGGAAGCTGTAAGTAAGTTTAAAGATGGTGTAATTAAGAAAGTAGATTCATCTCTAATAGAGGAGTGGTTTAACCACCTTAACTGGAGTCAGCAGGATCTTGATGATGAATTTGAAGGGATGATAGAAAATGATTCTCATGATGGATTTACCACAGAGATTTCAGCAGATTGGGAAACTATACCTAAGATCTATCACAATGTTATAAAAAGAGTAAGGAATGAATTTGATAGAGCTCATGACATTACTATGTTGGGAGGACATTCGTCTCACAGTTATATAAATGGAACTAATTTATACTTTGTATATAACTACAATATAAACTGTGCACCAGAAGATGAAATGAAGATTTACCACCACCCTCTCCATCAGATAGTCATCGAAGAAACTCTTAAATTAGGTGGTTCTATGTGTCACCATCATGGAATAGGAAAATATCGTTCGCAGTGGGCTAAAGATGAGCATACATCAGCATTCTATATGTTGGAAAAACTTAAAGAGGTCTTTGATCCTAAAGGTATCATGAACTATGGAACAATCTATCCGAAAGTAGACGGGATTAAAAAATATATTGAACAAAATTAAATAAAGATATCCTTAAAAATAAACAATATATATTTACTACTAGAGTAATTTAATTGGCTAAAAACCCATATGTATTTTATACAGTGTTAATTAAAATAGACACTGGAATAGAATACATATGGGTAATTTTTGGGGCAAAAGCCTTTTTGAACATTTTGGACTTTATGAGTTCATTTCGTCCTGATGTTGTCCAAAGGAGTAGGAGGATTAATTATGAGTAAATATTTAATAGGTATAGACAATGGTTCACAAAGTACTAAAGTTACTATTTTTGACTTAGAAGGAAATGAAGTTTGTTATGGATCAAAGGTTCTTAAAAACCTTTATACTGCTGAGGGTGGAGTAGTGTTGCACCCAGATGATGATTTATGGGATAGTGTTCGTGGCGGACTAAAGGATTGTCTCGATAAATTTCATGGAGATAAAGGTGATATCCTTGCCATAGGACTATGCACAATCAGGTGTTGTCGTGCACTTCTAAAAGAAGATGGTTCGTTGGCATATCCTGTTTTAAGTTGGATGGACAGCAGATTATCTGTTCCGTATGTACATGAGAATGATGAGGTAAAATATGTTACAACTACCTCAGGTTATCTTGCTAACAGGATGACAGGAGAATTTAAAGATACTTGCAGTAATTTAGAAGTTTATTGGCCAATTGACAGAAAAACATTAGATTGGTCAACAGATGATCAAGTCATTGAGGAAAATGGTTTGAGAAGAGATCAACTGTTTACAATAATAAAACCGGGGGAAAGCTATGGTGCACTAAAAGCTGAGTTGTGCAAAGAATTTGGCCTAAAAGAAGGTATTCAAGTTGTGGCAACTGGTAATGATAAGGCTGTCGAAGTTTTGGGTTCAGGTATCAACAATGATAAATCAATCATGATCTCTTTAGGAACTTTTATATCTTCTATGCTTATAAGAGAGAATTATTTTGAAAATGCTAAAAGCTTCTTTCCAACGTTAGCGTGTGTACCTTTTAAATATGTCTATGAATCTACAGGAATAAGAAGAGGTATGTGGACTGTAAGTTGGTATAAAAACCTTTTGGGAGAAGAAGTTATTAATAAAGCTAGGGAATTAAATATTTCTGAAGAAGAGTATTTAAATCAAATTGGGGAAACAGTCCCTCCAGGAAGTGACGGTTTGATAACTTTGCTAGATTGGTTAAACAATTCAGCTTATGATTTTAGAAAAGGGGTTATGCTTGGTTTTGATCACAGACACACAAATGCTCATATATATCGTTCTATTTTAGAAGCTATATCATACAATATTAAAAATAATATATATGATATGTTAGATGAAATAGGATCAGAGATTGACAATATAACAGTAATAGGTGGTGGATCTAAAAGCGACTTAATGATGCAAATAATAGCGGACATGTTTGCTTTACCAACCAAAAGAAACGAAGCAACAAGTTGTGCTTGCTTAGGGGCTGCAATATGCGCAGCTAAATATCTTGGCATCTATGACTCCTTTGATGAAGCAATAGAAAATATGGTCAGAATCAAAGAAGTATTTGAACCAAATAAAAAACTTTATTCATTTTATGATGAAATAAATAATAAGGTGATAAAAAATGTTAGAAAACATACAGATGAAGTTTTAAAGGTAGCACATTCAATTTTTTAATTTAAAGAGGAGGATCTTATGAAAACAAATAATACCAGTAGATATTTTCAGTTTCTTCTTGTAGTTTTAGCAGCAGGCATGATTTTTGCTTTAATGTACCTTAGAACTAATTATCAGGTTACAATGATAGAGGTATTTGGAATTACAAATGAACAATTAAATACTATATATAGCACATTAGGACTAGTGTATGTTATTGGATATTTTCCTAGTGGTTGGTTAGCTGACAAAATTTCTGCAAAAAAACTTCTTGTTGGATCTTTATTTGGTTCTGGTTTAGGCGGACTTTGGTATGCACAAATACCTAGTTATACGAGTGTTAAAATAATCTTTGCTATTTGGGGATTTTTTTCAGTATTTACATTTTGGGGAGCTCATCTTAAAATTGTAAAACTAATGTCTACAAAGGAGGAAGAAGGACGTTTTTTTGGAATACTTGACGGTGGTAGAGGAGTAGTAGAAGCTTTACTTGCGTCGATTGGTCTTGCCTTATTTTCTTCGATATTAGGTGAATCAAGTGATATAGTATTAAAAAGAGAGGCTCTTGTTAAAGTAATATATATGTATACCTTCTCACTTTTTGCTCTATCTATTTTGATGGCTATCTTTCTAAAAGATAATAAAAGTAATGTAGAGAAAGAAGAAAAGAAAAATTCTCTTAAACGTAACCTAATTGACGATTTCAAAAGTGTATTTTCCAATGGTTTTGTATGGAACTTAGGAATTATAATATTTATGGGTTATACAGTATTCTGGACTGTGTACTATGTAGGGGGATTCTTACAAACTAATATAGAAGTAGATCCAGTAACTGTAGGTCTTGTTACAACTATAATACTATGGATGCGTCCAGTAGGTGGAATTTGTGGTGGATTTATTGCTGATAAAATTGGAAAAGCAAAAACACTTAAAATGGCTGTAGGATTTGCTTCTGTTCTACTTATTGGAATCTCTGTATTGCCTTACACTACTCCAAAAATAGTTTTCTTTGCATTATTTATCTTACTTGCTATAATGCTTTATGCTATAAGAGGACTATACTGGTCTCTTCTTGGAGATTGTAGACTTAATAACGCAATCTTAGGTCTTTCTATAGGTGTAATTTCATTTATCGGTTACCTTCCTGATATGATAATACCAAAGGTAAATAGTGTATTATTTGGAACTTTTGGCGGTAATGGAGGCTATAATTCTTATTTTATTACTAGTGCTATCTGTGGTTTTATAGGAGTAATCGCAATAACTATCTTTCGGAAAAAGTCTATACAAACAAAGGAAGTTCTTGAAGATTTACAATATAGCACTGAAGATCAATAAAATTAACGGATCCATGCAGATCATTTGATCTGTATGGATTTAAAATTTATTATGGAGAAAAATATGAATATTATTTGCTTAATTAAATTTGTTCCAAATATAGATAAGTTTAAATATGATTATGAAACTAATACTCTAATTAGAGATGGGATGAACATGATTTTAAATCCCCACGATGCATGTGCTGTTGAGTGTGCATTACAGCTTAAAGAAAAATATAATGATGTATCAATAACGACTGTAACTATGGGAAGCATGTCTATTTTAGAAAACTTGAAAGATGTAGTCAGAAGAGGAATCGATAAAGGGATCCTTATAAGCGATAAGAAATATGCAGGTTCCGATACCTATGCAACCAGTAATATTTTGTCAGGGTATCTGAAAAATTGCGAATACGATCTTATACTAAGTGGAAGCAGAGCTCAAGATGGTGATACAGGACATATCGGACCACAAGTTGCTCATCTTTTAGACATCAATCAGTTTTCCGATGTGAGTCAAATAGATTTTGTAAGAGATAATACTTTGGATTTTAAGATTGAGTTAGAGGATGAGATCTTAAATTTGAATACTAAAATTCCTACATTACTTAGTTTAAAGAGCAATAAAAAATATAAACTTCGTTATCCAAAGTACGCAGATCTTAAGAAGGACGTGGTAGATAGAATAGAAATAGTGAACAATGAATATTTATCTATTGCTGATGAAATAATAGGTCTCAAAGGTTCTCCTACTAAGGTTATAAAAGCCAAACCTAAACAAACTGTAAATAAAACGAAAAAAATAGTTAGATGTGACAGTGAAGGAATTGACTATGTTTATAATTATTTGTTAGAAAGAGGTTTTATTAAAAATGAATAAAATTTTGATTTGTTTAGAGGCTGGAAACACTAATTATTACGAAGATCTTATTAATGTGTCAAATAAAATTAGTGAAAAAAATGAGATCTGGGCTATTTCTTTTGATGAAAAAATAGATATTAAAAACTCTAATATAGATAAACTAATAAAGATAAAGTGCTCTCAAGCTGATAAATATAATAATAAAGTGATTGCTGAGTACATAAAGGAGATACATTGCAATGAAAATTTTGATTATGTGCTTTTCTCTGCTACAGTTTTAGGTAGAATGATTGCACCAAGAGTAGCTATGGCCTTAGATACAGGTCTCTGTGCTGATGTAACTGAGATTGAAAAGAATGGTGAAGATATTGTAATGGTAAGACCGGCTTTTGAAGGAAAACTTTTTGCGAGTATAGTATGCGATAAAAAACCTGTAATGATGTCTATAAGACCATTGATGTTTAAGAATGAAAAAAATATTAACAGCAAAAAAATAACGAAGATATATGAAGACTCTATAACTCCAACAGACTCAGTAGTTATTCAAGATAGATATAAAAAACCTAAAACTAAGGATATAAGGTCAAGTGACATATTAATTTCAGGTGGAAGCGGAATTAAAGATCAATTTGCTAAACTATATACTTTAGCAGATAATCTAGACGGGAATGTTTCGGCAAGTAGATGGTTAGTAGACAGAGGATATGTAAAAAGGGATATTCAGGTCGGGCAATCAGGAAAGATTGTGAGTCCAAAACTATACATCGCATTAGGTATTCACGGAACATCTCAACACGTAGTGGGATTGAAAAACGTACAACACCTGATATCAGTAAATAAGAATAAAAATGCACCTATCTGTTTTATATCGGATGTAGTGGTAGAAGGGGATGCAGTAACCTTTATAGATATGTTGAATCAAAGAATAGAAAAAAATATGTGAGACTGTCCAAAAAAGTCTGTAAATAGCATTTAAATAATTAGGCTTTTTATTATGGTAAAAAGAGAAAAAATATCTGCAGAAAGAGAACAAATTGTAAATATATTATCAGAAACTTAGGACATTAAAAAGGTCATAAAGCTCTTTTAGAAGTTCAGGAAAAAATGGGAGGATAGAGACCCAAATTCTATGAACTTCTGGCTTTTTATACTCTCTAAAGGCAGTTTCTATATCCATAATCTGTGCGTACATATGCCTTCCTTGAATTTCATATACCCCGGCCTCTATGTTGGCAAGATCTGTATCCATAAGATATTTGATTGTTTTTGTATAGACACTGGGTATATGGTGATATCTCCCAATTTTTCTAAATTTCCATAAATCACTTAATATCCTCCGAGTCTTGAAGTATTGTATTTATATAGAAAAATTGAGGGAGATCTTCTAAAAATCTCCCTCAATAAAAAACAGTATCTATAAATTTATCTTACTAACCATCCGCCGTCCACACAAAGAATATGACCATTCATATAGTTAGACGCCTTTGCTGACAGAAATACTGCTGCTCCACCAAGATCTGAAGGCTCTCCCCATCTAGAGGCAGGAATTCTTTCCAAAATTTCAGCATTTCTCTTTTCATCAGCTCTTATAGGGGCAGTGTTAGCTGTTGCTATATAACCAGGTGCAATTGCATTAATTTGTATATTCATTCCGGCCAATTCATTAGCAAATGCCTTAGTAAGACCTGCTACTCCGTGCTTTGACGCAGTGTAAGAGGGTACGAATTTCCCACCTTGGAATGAAAGCATCGATGCAATGTTTATTATCTTCCCACCTCCTTGCTTAACCATATGGTTAGCTGCATTCTTGGAAATATAATATATTGCATTCAGATTGAGGTCTATTACATTTTTCCACCCTTGGTTGTCTCCATCTAAAAGAGGTGCTCTATGAATAGTTCCAGCATTATTTACCAATATATCTACCTTCCCGTAGGCTTCTACACAAAGGTCTGCTGCAGTTGAAGCGTCCTCTTCCTTCATTAGATTTCCATTACCAAATTTAATTTGTCTTCCCATATCTGTAATAACTTTAGTAAGCTCTTCTTTATTTTCATCTGTATAGGCATAAATAAAAAGGTCTGCCCCGGCCTTAGCAAGTTCAGTGGCTATAGCCATTCCAATTCCTGTATTTCCTCCGGTAATCATTGCGACTTTTCCATCTAATCCAAAATAGTCTTGTAAGTAATTCATTCTTATTTCCCTCCCAATATTTTTTAACTAAAAAACTTTTTTAAGTATTAATTGTTTCTTTTAAATGCATTATCTGAGATTGTCCATATCAACATGATCCATATCTGTAAATGTCTGATTCTCTCCAACCATTCCCCAGATAAATGTATACCTTCCCGTACCTACACCCGAGTGAATAGACCAGGATGGAGAAAGTGCAGCCTCTTCATTTTTCATTATTATATGTCTTGTTTCTGTAGGTTCTCCCATCATATGAAAAACTCTTGTCTCCTCTTCCATATCAAAATATACGTAAACTTCCATTCTTCTGTCATGTGTATGTGCTGGCATTGTGTTCCATACAGATCCTTCCTCAAGCATAGTCATCCCCATTACTAGCTGGCAAGACTCACAAACAGCAGGATGAACATATTGATAAATTGTTCTCACATTTAGAGATTTTGCCTCTCCCAGCTTTACAGAATTCGCTTTATTGATATCAATCTTTACAGTAGGATAAGATCTGTGAGCCGGACCTGAGTTCAGATAAAACTTTGCCGGATTTTTAGAATCTATTGATCTAAAAGAGACTTCTTTTACACCCATTCCGACATATAAACCATCCCTTGAACCAAGCTCATGAACTTCACCATCGAGAATTACAGTTCCTGCTCCTCCTATATTGATGATCCCGAGTTCTCTTCTCTCTAGGAAATATTCAGCTCCAATTTCTTTTCCTGCTTCTAGTTTTAATTCACTTTTAACAGGACAAGCTGATCCTGCAATAATTCTATCATAATGAGAGTATACCAATTTAAGATCATCTGATTTGAATAACCCTTGAATTAAAAATTCCTCTCTCAACCTTTCTGTATCGTATTTTTTAGCATCTTTATTACTTGAAGCGTATCTTATTTCCATCAAACAATCTTCTCCTTTTATTTAAATTATTTTATTAGTCCAAACATCTTAGGTAATGCGATAGATAAAGCTGGGAAGAAAGTCACCAGCAATAATATTAGTGTTGTAACTACATAAAATGGAAGCAATCTTTTAAATACCCGTTCTATACTTATTCCTCCTACCTTACAACCAGTAAACAGAATCGGACCTACCGGTGGAGTGATAGTACCTATACAAAGGTTAAATACAATCATGATTCCAAATTGAATGGGATTCATCCCAAAGTTTTCTGCAATAGGAAGAAAAATTGGTGTAAATATTAGAACTGCAGGAGTCGGGTCCATAAAAGTTCCTATTATAAGCATAAGTAAATTCATGATCAACAATATGATTATACGGTTATCTGTTATTCCTAATAATAATATAGATATCTTTTGAGGAATATTTGTAAAAGCCATCACCCATGACATCATGGAAGAAACTCCGATCATAAATATTACAATTGATGTCATCTCTGCTGAACACATTAATATTTTTGGCAGATCTTTTAATTTTATCTCTTTGTAAATCAAAGAGAGCATTAAGCAATAAACTACCGCAATGGCTGATCCTTCTGTAGCTGTAAATACACCTTTTAGTATCCCACCTATAACAATTACAATTAGAAGTAAACTAGGAATAGCATCTAAAATAGTTCTAATATTTTGTGCTAAAGTTGTTTTTTCTGTGGATATATAATTTTCTTTTTTTGCCATAATAGCTGCGATTACCATTACCCCAAGTCCCCATAATATTCCTGGAATATATCCAGCTATGAACAGAGCTGATATAGATACGCTACCTGCAACTGTTGAATAAACAATAAGTGTATTACTCGGAGGAATAAGCATTCCAGTAGGAGCTGAAGCAATATTTACTGCAGAACTGAACTCTGGTTTATACCCTTCTGCTTCTTGAAGGGGTGCAATAGTCCCTCCTACCGCTGCCGCTGCCGCAACGCCAGAACCGCTGATTGCTCCAAAAAGCATATTTGCAACTATATTGGATTGTGCCAAAGAACCAGGGAGCCTTCTTCCTATCAGCTTAGAGCAATTTATCAGACGAATTGCTATTCCACCTCTGTTCATGATGTTTCCTGCAAGGATGAAAAAAGGAATTGCCAAAAGTGAAAAAGAGTTGGTTCCTATAAAGAGCCTTTGTGCTGACGTAACCATCGCCCCGTCAAGAGGTAGAACCATTAGCATTGAAAGTGCTGAGGAAAAACCGATACTTATACTGATAGGCACACCAATTAATAAGAGTATTGGTAATGAAGTAAACATAATCATTCCTGTTTGAACTGCTAAGTCCATAATTTATCTTCTCCTAACTTTGACTTTTTATATTTAATGAAATATAGTTCTCTTATATTACAAAGAGCATAAAATATTATAAATATTCCACTGATAGGAATTGCAGAATATACTACTCCTATTGGAATTTGTAGTGATGCATCTAACTGCCCCATCTGTTTCATGGTGGAAAGCTGTCCACCATAAACCATTATGCCTAAAGTAAAAATAGTTATTAATATTTCCTGGATAATGTCTGCCATTATTTCAAATTTGAAAGGCAGTTTTTCTTTGACAAATACAATTTTCATGTGATCTCTTTGTCCGAAGACATAGGCAGCTCCGTATAAAACCAGCCAAACAAAGAGATATTGAGATAATTGCTCTGTCATAGCACTGGGTTTATTAAAAATATATCTTGTGAAAACTTGCCAGCTAACTAAGACAGTCATTAGAACCATTAAACTGATACAAAAGAGTTGTATCAGTTTATCTAAAATCAATTTTATTTTATTCATATCTTACTCCTGACTTATTTATTAATAAAGATAAAGGTTAAACGATTAATTCAACTTGTGCATGTGTATTTATCTTCTCCAGATAATTAGAAAATAAAATTTTGCACAAGTTGAAAAGTCAATGATTACTTACTTAAATCTCTTATAGCATCATAAAGTATTTTAGAATTCTCTGAAGAATCTATAACGCTTTGCTGAAGTGGCTTTACTCTTTCTTGGAAAGGCTTTATTGATACATCAACAAAAGTTGCTCCATTTTCTTTAGCTATTTTTTTGGCTGCTTCTACATTCTCATTCCATGCAATAAACTCTTTATTTATAGTTTCTTTTATCAGATTCTTAAGAATTACCTTATTTTCATCTGACATTTCATCGTACGTGCTGTTGTTCATAATAATCAAATCAGGAACCATCAGGTGATTTGTATAAGAGAAGTAAGGAGCTATTTCATAATGCTTTAGGTCTACGTAAGTTACTTCGTTATTTTCTCCACCTTCAAGAACACCTTGCTGTACAGCTGTATAAACTTCACTTTGAGCCATTGGAGTTCCTACTCCACCCATGTAGTCTACCATTTTTTTCATTGTATCAGACTGCATTACACGAATCTTATATCCAGATAAATCTGCTGGTTTTTCTACAGGTTTATTCGTGTATATGTTTCTTGAACCTGCTGTAAATGCACCTAAAACCTCAAATCCACTACCCTTTACAGAGCCAAATAGATCATCTAAAGCTCCAGAAATAAAAACTTCTTTTTGATGCTCTAAATTATCATAAATGTACGGAAGTCCTATTACTGCGAAATCTTTATTAAAATTTTCAACTACTGGATTTGCCACTACTGCCATCTGTATTACTCCATTTTGAACAAGCTCAGTTGCGGCTCTCTGGTCACCTAAAAGTGCATTTGGAGAAATTTCTAATGTATATTCACCATTTGTTTCTTTTTCTAGTGCTTCTCCAAATTCTTTTAGAGCCTTATACTGAGGATGATTTTCAGACTGGTTGAATGCTAATTTCAGTAATTTAGATTTTGGTTCATCTGATTTTTTTCCTGAGCATCCCACCAATAAAAATAGTGCTGCCATCCCTGTTGCCAATGCTTTTGTAAACCTTTTCATTATTTTTCCTCCTTGATATTTGTATTATTGGTTTTTTTTATAAAATAGTCTGAAAATTCTGTATTTATTTTATCTTTGAGTCTTCTTATCCCGCTATAAATATGAGTATCAATAATTTTTTCTAATTCCTCAAATTTTCTGAATTTAATTGTTTCTAATAATTTTTTATGGTCTTGAAAAATCGCTTCAAAATTCTTTACCGCAACGATGTCTAGCATTCTAAACCTATGGTAGTGAACCTGAGCTTTTTGTATCTGTTCCCAGATAAACAAGTTACCAGTTGCTCTGTACATAATTTTGTGGAATTCACAGTCTAACTCATAAAATTCTTCTGTCGTGAAATCTGATTTTAAAAGCAATTCCTGCAATTTCAAATTATAATCTAGCTCTGCAATTAATTTTTCATTTAAATTTTTCATTGTATCTTTTACAATCATAGTTTCTATAGCCATTCTCATGTAGATACTTTGATTGATAATATCAAGGTCAAGCAATGCCACATAATTAGATTTGAACGGTATACTTTCTATCAAGCCTGACATTTTTAGTTTTTGGAGTATATCTCTACAAGGTGTTCTTGATATTTTATATTTATTTGATATTTCATGTTCCGTTATAACCTGTCCAGGTTTGTATTCTAAATTTAAGATCTCTTTTTCTAATTCTCTGTATATTTTTTCAGTATTTGTCTTATTTGACATAATCCCCCCCAAAATCCATAATATTGTATTTAAAGTATACATTGTATACAATGCTTGTTTTAGATACAACAAGTATACTTTTAGTTCATTAAATTGTCAACATAAACAATTTCATATTTCAAATGTTAGTTTGTAACTCTAGATAGTTTAATACTATTTTTCCTGAAGAAGATCGAAAAAAAAGATATTAAAAAAACATAGATTTTCTTAATATCTATAAAATATTTAAATCATTTCTTGCGATCTAAAATCAATAAATTTGTCAAAGATGTTATTGCAGAGGTAAGAAACTCGAGAAATCTATCAATACATAAAATATCGATAGAGATTACCCATACAGTTTCATATGCTACTAAAATTATAAATTATGAGTTATGAGTTTTGGAAATGTTCTAGATTCAGAGACTGCAACAATAAAAATTATAAGTTAATCAAGGTCTAAGTGTAATGTTTGTACTTAGGCCTTTTTATTATATTAAAAGTTGTTTTTATATCTAAAATGTAATATTATTCTTGAACTTTAGATCTATAATGTAGTACAATCAATTATATTATAATTTTGGGGGAAAGCATGAATGAAAATAACTTAGTAAATCTAAATTTGTGCAAAGAGATTTCGGAAATAATTATCTCTACAAGAAATTCTATCCGTAGTTCTGTGAATAGTGCTATGGTCATTGCCTACTGGAATATTGGAAAAATTATCGTAGAAGACCAACTTAAAGGAGCCACTAGAGCTCAATATGGTAAAAGTATTCTAAAGGATCTATCTGAAAAACTTACTGAAGAATTTGGTAAAGGATTTAATATAAGAAATTTAAAACATATGAAAAGGTTTTATGAGCTCTTTGGAAATATGAACTCAGTGAGTACGCAATTAAGCTGGACTCACTATAGGCATCTTTTAAAGGTCGAAGATTCTTCTGCGAGAAACTGGTATATGAGAGAATGTGAAAAAGAGAATTGGTCTACAAGAGCACTGGAAAGACAGATAAATTCTTTCTACTATGATAGATTGCTATCCAGTAAAGAAAAAGAACCTGTAATAACTGAAGCCATAGAAAAAACTAAAGAATTAGCTCCTAGAGATGTATTAAAAGATCCATACGTATTGGAATTCTTAAACCTAAAACACAGACCATCATTTACAGAGCAAGACTTGGAAAGTGGTTTAATAGAACAACTCCAGGAATTTTTGCTAGAGCTTGGAAGTGGATTTTCCTTTGTTGCCAGACAGAAACATTTTGACCTGGATGGTGAACATTTCTACATAGACCTTGTATTTTACAACTATATTTTAAAATGTTTTATATTAATTGATCTAAAAAGAGGAAAGCTTACTCATCAAGATGTTGGTCAAATGGATATGTATGTAAGAATCTTTGAAGATAAAATGAGAGGCGAGGGTGACAATCCCACTATCGGACTCATCCTTTGCAGTGATAAAAATGAAGCTGTGGCAAAGTATTCTATACTTTCTGAAGGAAAACAAATCTTTACTTCTAAATATAAACTCCATCTTCCTACAGAGGAACAACTCGAGAGAGAAATATTAAAAGATATTTCATTACTAGAGGAGGGAGACTCATGGGAAGAAAAATAGGATATGCAAGAGTCTCCACAGTCGGACAAAATATTGATGCCCAAATAAAGCAACTAGAAAATGCTGGCTGTGAAAAAATATATGAGGAAAAAATCAGTGGGAAAAATATCGATAGAACTGAGTTACAGAAAATGAAAAAAGAGCTGCATAAAGGAGATACTGTTATAGTAACTTCTTTTAGTAGACTTGCAAGAAGTACTAAAGATCTTTTAGAGCTTGTAGAAACATTCCAGATTAAAGGGGTAGGGTTCAAGTCGTTAAAAGAAGATATAAGTACTCAGGGAGCCTCTGGTAAGTTTATATTAACTTTATTAGGGGCAGTGGCAACCTTTGAAAGAGAACTTATGCTAGAAAAACAGAAAGACGGGATTGCATATGCAAAATCTCAAGGTAAATATAAGGGAAAACAGAGAGTTATTTATTTAGATGACAGAATAAAAGATCTTTTTAAAAGAGTTGATAGAAAAGAACTGAAAGCCAAGGAAGCTCTTCATTTAAGTGGTTTTTCTCAGGGGACTTATTATAAGCTTTGGAAAGAATGGAAAGATAGAAGTCAATAGACTTCTATCTTTTATATGACGTTTTGTGGGGTACTAAAAGATACATGTCACTCAAATTTTTATTTTTAATATTCATCGGCTATTGCAAAAGTAAGTTTAAAATTTTTAATTCCATTAATGTTCATAATTCTCTGAAAAAGATCACATAAATAATCTTTTGACACATAGTTGACATAAATGAAATATATGTATATTGTAAGAGTCACTAATAGAAACACTCCTATAATGAAAACTTTTTTCAACCAAAAGTAGTATCCGACAGTCATCTCCCCAAGGTGACTGTCGCCCCAAAATTTAATTTAGATAGTAAAGACAAGTAGTAATATACCTCAGATTGAGCATTTCATTATATTTTATTATTACTCGATTATATAAAGAATAAAAAATAAATAACTCCGAAAAAGGTAAAACAGGAGAAATCCTGTGACACAAAACTATAGGGTCTAATTCTTTCTTAAGATATGACAGCCAGTTGTCGAGATTTTTGGGAGGAAGCATATGATCAAAACTTTATTCAGAAAATTTGATAAAAATGATTTTCCAGGAGAACAAAAGAAATCAGAAAAAGAGAAAAAATTACTAAAAATCTGTAATAAGGCTATTTATTCTAATCCAAAGAACCCTGTTGCTTATTTTAACAGAGGAAATTTAAACTTCAAATTAGGAAATTACATGAGTGCATTAAAGGACTATAACAAAGCCATAAGACTTAATCCAAAATATTTACATGCATATCATAGCAGAGCTATAACAAAAGAAAAATTAAATTACTATAATGGTGCTATTTCTGATTATAACCTTATTTTAAAAATAGACTCATCAGATTTACTAGCACATAAAAATAAAAATATTATCCTACAGAAATTTATAGGGTAGTGCAAAACATTTGATATGTTATCTAGTTTTTTTTCAATCAAAGTCTAAGTGTAAATATTAGACTTTTTTTTATTTTAGGTAGTTCTATAGTTGTATTAAAGCAACTTAAACTTAAAGATTAATAATTAGAATAAAAGAAAAAACAACAACTCAACCTTTTATGTTATGTTTTATGTATATAATGTAATAATGTAGTCCCTTTTTTTATCTTTTTAATAAACTTTTTTAGCCCAATATTTATAATGGATTGAAGCATATTTTGAAAAAAAAAATTCTCCGCAAGTGTGATGATATAAGTAGTCCTTAATTTTAAAGGATTCTCCGCAAGTGTGATGGTTTTAAAGCCAAGAAAAATAATGTCTTGTAGACTTTTTTGTTTTCTCCGTAACTGAGATGGTATTGTAAGTACCAATTTTATTTTATTCTCCGCAAGCGTGATGGTTTTAAGCCCTTATTTTTCAAATGAAAATTTGTTTATGATAATTCTCCGCAAGCATGATGATGTTGTAAGCATTGATTTTGTTAAATTCTCCGCAAGTGTGATGGTTTTAATGCTTGATTTTACTAAGATTGAGCATTTAAAAAAATTCTCCGTATCCATGATGAAATCTGTAACCATTGATTTTACTAGGTTCTCCCTATGTGAGATGTGTTTAAGGCTAGAAAATATAAGAGATACTAATTTCATACTATTCTCCGTAACTGAGATGGTATTATTATATTCTCCTGATAGATGATGACTTTTAAGCCTTATTTTATTAATAAATTAATAAATTTACTTGGAAATATAGATAAAATAAGCTAAAATGGAGTAATAAAATAAAGGGAGTATGGAGAATAAAAAGTGATATACCAT